>LR026962.1:511507-597836 GCA_900498215.1 uncultured Paludibacter sp.
AAAAAATTCACTGCAAAGTCGGTACTTTATGATATACAAAATTTAACCGAAAGCAGAAGAGACTGGATGTTGTATCGGTTCGAATTTGCAGGTAANTTTGACAACCGCATTGAAAAATATAGGTTTTGGCAAGATAAAAGTCATCCTATAGAGTTAATTACTACTGAAATGATAGATCAGCGAATCAATTATATTCACGAAAATCNTGTACGTACGGGACTTGTAGCAAAAGCGGAAGAATATTTGTAGAGCTCTGCACGGAATTACGTAAAATTTGAGAGTGTAATTGAAATTGATAAAATATAGATTGTTATAAACAAATAACCATTCATCCCCACTCTAAAACATAACAACAATAGCAAAAACATACAAATACAATGATTCTAACAAGATTATATAAGGAATTTTTCGAAAGTGAAAAAGCGGGTGGATTAATTTTAGTTTTTGCCACCATACTTTCACTTGGGATAGCAAATTCCAATTGGCAAACTGAATATACTCATTTTTGGCATCTTAGTATTGGCGGGCACAGTATTGTTCACTGGATTAATGACGGGCTAATGACTGTATTTTTTCTTCTTATAGGGCTGGAATTGGAACGGGAAATTTACCGGGGAGAACTTTCTGATATAAAAAACGCATCATTACCGATTTTCGCAGCAATTGGAGGTATGATCGTTCCTGCAGGATTGTTTTTGTTGTTCAATTTCGGAAAAGACACACAATCAGGCATAGGTATTCCGATGGCTACAGATATTGCTTTTGCCATTGGAATTTTATCACTCTTGGGTAATCGTGTGCCGCCTACTCTAAAAATATTCCTGACGGCTTTAGCTGTTATTGATGATTTGGGAGCAATAATAATTATTGCAATTTTTTACTCATCTTCCCTGGCTTTGGCAAATCTTTTTATAGCAATAGGAATTTTCATTTTATTGCTCATAATGAACCGATTAAAAGTTCACAATTTAATTCCATATATGATTGGCGGTGTAGCAATGTGGTACTTTATGCTGCATTCCGGAGTTCATGCTACCATAACGGGTGTTTTATTAGCATTTGCCATTCCATTTGGCAGCGGTGGCGAAAAATCACCTTCTTATATTCTTCAACATTTTCTACACAAGCCAGTTGCTTTCTTAATTCTTCCATTGTTTGCAATAGCCAATACTTCTATTCCAATTAGCGGTAATTGGCAAACTACTTTAGTGCAAGCAAGCAGTTTAGGAATTATTATGGGGTTGGTAATAGGAAAGCCTTTAGGTATATGGCTTTTTTCTCGTATAGGTGTTGGCTTGGGATTTTGTGCGATGCCAACAGATTTGAAATGGAAAAATATAATTAGCGTGGGTTTTTTAGGAGGCATTGGTTTCACAATGTCAATTTTTATCACTCTTCTTGCTTTTGTAAATGCTGAAACTATAAATAATTCGAAATTCGCTATTATCATAGCCTCCATTATAGCAGGTAGCGTTGGTTTTATATTTCTTAAGACCACACTAAAAACACCGATAGAAAATGAAGAAGAACAGCCGGAATAATAAGCTACGGTAATAGAAGAAGAGAAATGAAACTTTATAATTATAAAATTAAAATGGAATGTAATTTATTCAGTAAATTAACTTATCATATATATTAAACTTCACCCCAAGCCTTTCAAATATTCTGGAAACATAAAAACCTCCCTAAAAGCTCTATTGTTTTTAAGGAGGTTTTGTTTTTTATTCGTAATCAAAGCAATGAAAAAAGTGTTTTGCTGCTGTTTATGCTAAAGGAAACAATTATTGAATCAATTCAAAGCTATCCTTTAACCGGATATCGGAGGATGAAGCTCCAATCATTATGTCAAATTCTCCCGGCTCCGCCACCCATTGCAAATCCTCATTATAAAAAGAAAGCTTTTCTCTGTCAATAGTAAATTGAATGGTTTTGCTTTCACCCGCATTTAATTTTATTTTCTTGAAATCTTTCAACTCTTTTACCGGACGAACAATGGAACCGACCTTATCCCTCAAGTATAATTGTACAATTTCTTCTCCATTGTATTTTCCGGTATTGCTGACAGTTACCGATGCTTCTATTGTTTCGTTTGATTTTATTTTTTTCTTACTCAATGTTAAGTTGCTGTATTGAAATGTTGTATAACTCAAACCATAGCCAAATTCATATTTAGGATAAATGGATTCATCAATATAAGCTGAACGGTAAAATTTATCTTCGTCGTTTTTAGCGGGTCTTCCCGTATTGAAATGATTATAATAAATAGGAATTTGTCCCACACTGCGCGGGAAAGTCATTGTTAACTTTGCCGATGGATTGTAATCGCCGAAAACGACATCGGCAATGGCATTTCCAGCTTCGCTTCCCAGCCACCATGTGTATAAAATAGCCGGAGCATTATCAGCTGTATAATTGAATACCAGCGGACGACCCGCGTTAATCAATACTATTACAGGTTTACTTGTAGCAAGCAATGCTTTTAATAAATCTTCCTGCACACCGGGAATATCAATATTGCTTCTGCTTTTGGCTTCGCCGCTCATATCACGCTTTTCACCTATGCTTAAAATTACCACGTCAGCTTGTTTTGCCACATTTATCGCTTCTTCAAAGCCCGATTTGTCATTTCCTTCAATATCGCATCCTTTAGCGTAAAGCAAGGTTGATGTTTTTCCCGCTTTGTTTACAAAACCGTTCCATTGTGAAACGATAAACGTGGAATCTACTCCGGGCACTTCCACATCCCAAAATCCCTTATTTTGTTTATATGGTTTAATTAGCGGACCGATTAATGCAATTGTTCTCGTATTTTTGGATAAAGGCAGAAGTTGATTTTCATTTTTAAGCAAAACAATGGATTTTGCAGCTATTTCGCGTGCAATTCNCGCATGTTCAGAATTGTTTAATTCTTTTTTTTCTCTCTCNGCATTACAATATTTATACGGNTCTTCAAACAAACCNAGTTCAAACTTCTTTTTTAAAATCCGGCTTACNGCTTCNTCTATCAATGCAATATCCACTTTTTTGTCCAACACCAATTGTTTCAGGTTGTTTTTGTAACAACGGCTTTCCATATCCATATCACAACCTGCCGTAACAGCAGCCAAAGCTGCTTCGTAACCGTCTTTCACNTTACCGTGATTAATCATTTCACCAATTGAGCCCCAATCACTAACTACAAATCCTTTGAAATTCCATTTTCCTTTCAACACATTCCGTTGGATGTATTTGTTTGCAGTGGCAGGCACTCCATTTATATCGTTAAAAGAATTCATAAAAGTGGCTATTCCGGCATCTACTGTAGCTTTAAAAGGTGGNAAATACACATTCCATANTTGCTGATAACTCATATCCACCGAATTATAATCTCTCCCTCCTACTCCTGCTCCATAAGCTGCAAAGTGTTTTGCACAAGCCATAATAGAATTTAATTCTCCTAATTTATTTCCCTGAAAACCTTTTACACGCGCGTAAGCCACTTTTGAGCCCAGATACGTATCTTCTCCCGCACCTTCCATTACGCGTCCCCAACGCGGATCTCGCGCAATATCCACCATTGGAGCGAATGTCCAGTGAATTCCGCTCGCGCTTGCTTCGGTGGCAGCCGTTCGAGCTGAAAGTTCTATCGCATCCAAATCCCAGCTGCAAGTTTCTGCCAACGGAATGGGAAACGTAGTTTTAAATCCGTGTATAACGTCTTGTCCAAATAACAATGGAATTTTTAACCGGGATTGCATTGCTATTTCTTGCCAACGGCGGGTTCTTTCCGCTCCTACACAGTTTAAGAGTGATCCAACTTGTCCTTTTTTAATTTGTTCCGCTTTATCGTGGTCTATTGTTACGGGTCCGGTAGCGATGTGGTCATCGTTATATTGGTTCATCTGCCCTATCTTTTCGTCAAGAGTCATTTTTTTCAGTAAATCCGCTACTTTTTGATCGATAGTTTTGGATTGTGCAAATGTTAGCGANACACTNATTAATAAAATGTTTGCAATAAATACGGTTTTTTTCATTTGATAAAAGTTTAAGATATGTCTTTATGGTTTCATTCCCAGAGCTTCAATATATCCATTATTTTTAGTACAATTTTCAAATTTTATTTTTTCCAGCAAATCATTCAATGCCTCTTTTACAATCTTCTGATTAGGTCGTACTTCACGTATTTTCCAAAAATTACTGCGGTCTTTTTTGGTATAATCCCCTAGAACTTCCCAGTTTTTAGGTTCCGTAATAGAAACCAAACAACTTGTTACTTTAATTTTTTTATAGGGCCAAAAGTGCCAACCCATATTGTTTTCGTCCATCACCTTACGGAATGCTTTTACCCAAGTATCAGTATTTTCGCCTGTTTCGCCCATATAAATTGGTAAATTTACTTTCGTACTATAATCCAAAAAACGCTGAATACTTTCTTTTGTAGTATCACAACCGTACGTATGACAAGTAAGCATCATATTATCATCGAAAGGAAGATTATTGAAAATATCAAAATTTTGATTCCATTGAGCCCCACCGATAATAATAATATGGTTCTTATCTACTTCACGAATGGCTTTAGTGGCTTTTTCATACAACGGTTGAAGTTTTTTATTCAGTTCATCTTTTTCTTTTTCAAAAAAAGTAGCAATCGGTTCATTCATTAAATCGTATCCAATGATGATCGGCTCGCTTGCATAATGTTCAGCAATGCGCTTCCAAATAGAAACATAGAGATTTTGGTCGTTTTCATTTTCAAAAATCCAAGGATAACCGTAACTATCGTCAATATTATCGCCGGTTTGTCCGCCTGGAGCATCATGCATATCAAGCACCACATATAAACCTTCTTCTTTACACCATTTTACAACCTTGTCTATAAGTTCAAAACCGCGTGTGGAATCATTTTGTCCCATATAATCTCTATTTGTAAATAGTTTATAATGAAAAGGCAAACGTATCGAGTTCATACCCGTTTGACGAATGTAGTGAATATCGGCTTGCGTAATGTAATTATCCTGAAATTTTCTCCAAAATTGATTGACAAAATCCTCCCCTACCATTTCTTTGAATGCTTCATCAATCAATCGATAAGAACTAACGTCATTTAACTGAAACATATACTCTTCGGGATTTAACCAATTCCCAAGATTTGTTCCTTTCATCACAAACGGTTTTCCATCAGGAGTAATCATTTCTTTTCCTCTTACAGAAATAAATTGATTTTTAGGATGATTGGAACAAGATAGAAATAAAATAGATAAAATAACAATTATCCAAAAATATAGTTTGCTCATAATCAATAAATTGTATTTAGAAAAATTATATATAAAGAATTAAGTATCTTGGCTATAAAAATCATTTATTGGGAGTATTCCATAGTTTGGTTTTAGTGCAGTTAATCTTTGAAACCAAATTCCCGACTTGCAATTGGAACTCTCCCGCTTCCAATGTCCATTTTCCTTGTGGATTTACAAATGCCAAATTATCAGCAAGAAGTTCTAACTTTACGGTTTTGGTTTCGCCTGGTTGGATATTAATTTTCTCGAATGCTCTTAATCTTCTTACATCGGGTGTAATAGATGCAACCAAATCGCTGCTGAAAAGCATCACTGTTTCTTTCCCCGCCACTTTTCCCGTGTTTTTCACATTCACACATACCGTAATTTTATCTCCGGGAACAAAATACTTTTTATCCACAGATAAGCTTGAATACTCGAATGTTGTATAGCTTAATCCAAAACCAAACGGATATTGCACAGAAGTTTGCGCTCCGTAATCATACGCTCCTTCCATTTTTCCCTCCAAATTCTGACACGGTTTGTGATCATAAGTGATTAAACTCTGTTCAAACTTCGGATAAGTATAAGGTAATTTTCCACTCGGATTAACATCGCCCGAAAGAATTTCCGCTAAAGCATCTGCGCCATAGTTACCGGGTAAATACAACTGAATAACAGCTTTAGAATCAGGTTCAATGGTGCGGATTAAACGCGGACGTCCTTCATTCAGTACCAAAATAATCGGTTTTCCTGTTTTTTGTAACGCTTTTGCCAGTGCCGTTTGATTTTCAGACAAAGCCAATTCATCCAAATTTCCAGGCGTTTCACAATACGAATTTTCACCTACACAAAGCACAATATAATCTACTCCGGACGCTGCAGCTACAGCTTTTCCTATTTCAGGCGGATTTTCTTCAAAATATTGTCCATCCATTTTGTAAGTAATGCCCGGTACATACTTCACATTATTTTCGCCAAATTTCTTTTGTAATGCTTCAAAAATAGTGTTGTAATTTTGTGCAAATTCTTCTACTTTTTCGCCCTGCCAAGAGTAGCTCCATCCACCGTTCAAAGTACGCATTGAGTTCCCGTTTGGACCGGTAACAAGAATACGCGCTCCTTTTTTCAATGGTAGGATATTATTTTCATTTTTCAATAATGTTATTGCTTCTTCGGCAGCAGTTTTTGCTATAAGTTGGTGCTCTTCATTTCCAAAGTCCGGATATTCTGTTCGCGACCAGTACGGACGTTCAAAAAGTCCGAGACGAAATTTCATACGCAATACTCTGCGAACGGCATCGTCAATGCGTTCTTTTGGCACTTCTCCATTTTTAGCAAGATATAAAAGTGTATCGCAAAATTGTAAGTGATAAGGTTCCATTACCATATCAATACCTGCATTAATGGCTATTTTTACGGCTTCAGTGTAATTTTTAGCAATATGATCTCGCGTAAATAAATTAGGTAAATCAGCCCAATCTGTAACAACAACCCCATCAAAATTCAAATCTTCTTTCAACCATTTGGTTATTAATCTACTGTCAGAGTGAGTGGAAACGCCATTAATTATTCCTGAATTAATCATAACTGAAAGCGCACCGGCTTCAACAGCAGCACGGAATGGTTCAAAGAATTTTTCACGTAAATCACTTTCTGAAATCACTGCCGGAGTGCGGTCTTTCCCTGAAACAGGAACTCCGTAACCCATATAATGTTTCAAACACGCGGCTATATTTGTTTTTCCAATATGATTTTTATTCTCTCCTTGATACCCTTTTACAGATGAAACAGCCATTACGGCATTCAGATAAGAATCTTCGCCATAGCTTTCCCATAAGCGTGACCAACGCACATCGCGACCTAAATCCATTGTAGGTGAAAATGTCCACGGGATATTGCTGGCACGTGTTTCGTAAGCCGAAATTTGAGAACCTTTTTCCATCAAAGCAGTATTAAACGTAGCAGCCATTCCTATTTCTTGAGCAAAAAGTGTTGAACCTGCCGTATAAGTTGTACCGTGAATGGCATCAATACCATAAATCACAGGTATTCCTGTTTCTTTCAACGCTCTATCCTGAATGGTTTTTATTATCTTTTCCCAAACTTCGGTGGTACGTGCACGATTATTCGCGGTATTTAAAATGGAGCCGACTTTATATATTCCAATTACCGTATCAAGTGTAGCCATATCTATTTCCAAGGGTTCATCGCTGGCATAAAGTCCACCGCCTTTACCAATAACATCTACCGTGTATTGCGCCATTTGACCTACCTTTTCTTCCAATGACATTTTGGACATCACACTGTCAATGAGCCTTTCAATATTTTTGTCTTGATTTGAAGACGTTTTTATTTTATTATTGTTGCAACTTAAAAACAACAAAATAAGAATGAACAATAACTGTTTGTTTTTCATGTTGTTATGTTATTATATGTTTATTGAATAATCTATTTAATTTGATTTTTCTGATATACTTTTATCCAATCAATGTCCATTCTTACAGGAAAAATTGAATCATCTACTTTAGGACCACCCCAATCTCCTCCAATAGCAATATTTAAAATGAAATAAGCAGGAAGATTGAATGGCCAGTTTTTTTCATTTTTGTTTGCAGGGTCATAATGATAAACTACTTTTCTATCGACAAAGAAAGTTATATAATCTTTTGTCCATTCCATCCCATAAATGTGCCAGGTATCAAAAGGATCGTTAATTTCAATAATGTCGGTATACGGAGTACTTCCATGACCCGATGAATTGTGAATGGAGGTATGAATGAAATTTGGATGTTTTCCAACGTGTTCCATAATATCCAGCTCGCCACATGCAGGCCACCCTACTTGTTTTATATTGTTTCCAAGCATCCATATTGCAGGCCAGGTTCCAACTCCTTTTGGAAGTTTGGCTTTTATTTCCATTATTCCGTAAGTAAATGTTTTTTTATCACGGGTAATTAATCTTGCAGAAGTGTATTCATTGTTTTCATTATGAGCTGTGATGGTAAGAATTCCATTTTTTACTTCCATATTTTCTCCATCTGTGTAGCGTTGTAGTTCGTGATTTACCCTACCTGGTTTTGCTGGCTCGTTTGACCAAACTGTTTCATCTAATTTATTTTCTTTGAAATCTTCTTTCCAAACCAAACTATAGCCTTTTTTATTTAACGTTGGAAGATGGATAATTTTCATATCTTCAAGCCATTTCTTGAAAGAAACATACCAAAAATCAGCATCAAGTCGTTGGTTTTTCATTCCAAAACCATGACCTCCTTTAGAATAAAGAATCAACTTATGTTTTATACCTTTTTGTTGTAATGCATCTGCAAATGCTTTGCTGTGTTCAACCTCGACAACCTTATCATCAATGGCGTGTACAAGAAATGTAGGAGGAGTTTTTTTAGAAATGTGCAATTCGTTTGAGAAATAATTAATTTGTTCTTTTGATGGATTTTCTCCCAATAAATTATTTCGGGTTCCGCCGGGATTGAATTCAGATTGAAAAGAAATAACAGGGTAAATTAAAGCAACAAAATCGGGGCGGTTCTTTTTATCAGAATGAGTTGCAAGGGTGGATGCTAAATGACCTCCTGCAGAAAAACCAATTACTCCCACTTTTTTGGCGTCAACACTCCATTTTTTTGCATTAGAGCGGATCATTTCCATAGCTGTTTTAGCGTCTTTTAAAGGAACTTCCGAATGATGAAAAGGCATGCGGTAATAAAGAACAAATGCAGAAACGCCAATGCTATTCAAATATTTTGCTACCAGTGCCCCCTCGTATTCTATGGCTAAACCACCATAACCTCCTCCGGGGAGAATGAGAATAGCCGGATTTTTAGCGTTTGCGTTTTTATTAACCGGATAATAATACATTCTTGTTTCGTTAACGTTAACAATGAATTTGGGGTTTTCGTCAGATTCAGTTTTGGAGGCAAAGTTTTCTTCCAATGCTCCGTTGGGATACAGTAAAATTTTTTCTTGGGGAAAACAGTACAAAGAAATCATTAAAAATAATAATAAAATATTTTTTTTCATGTTTCTGATTTTGAATTAATATTGTTGTATTTTAGAAATTTCTTTTATTGAGTTGCTTGCACAAACCCTGCGATGTATGCCGCTTGTAATCGCGCATATTCGTTAAAATAATGTATATGATCTTTGTACGCGGTTATGGGAAATTTTGACGTAAAATTATATAAGTCAATTTGTTTGATTTTATGTTTTTTGCAAATGGAATCTGCCGCAAGATTATATTTTATCACATCTGCATTATAACGATAAAATCCTACATTTTTTGAGTTGTGGATAGAATCATTTACAGGGGTAGTATTAATCCATATTAGCGGAATATTTTGCTTTTTTACAACTTTAAAAATAGAATCTAAATTTTGTTTATACAACTCAACAGGAATGGTTTTTTTCCTTGTTTTTTTGTCTGTTTTTATGTCGTGTAATCCGCAATTAAGTAAAATTAAATTAATATCTTTTTTCTGTTTTAATAATGTTTTCAAATAAAGCAATACCATTTTAGAGTCGCCCGCATTGGGTCCTGAAGGATAATCTAAATTCCCCACATCAGCTCCGGTGTTTTTTGTTGAGTAACGGTATTTATCGTATAACATTTCACTTAAAAAAGGTCCGTAACCAAGAGAAATGCTATCGCCAATAACCAAAATATTTTTCTTACTCGATGATGAAAACGAAAGCATAATCATAGGAAGTAATAATATAATAATTAAGCGTGCGTGTTTCATTGGTTTAATTTCTTCCGGATTATATCAGCCATTTTTTTATAACCTTCCGGTTTGTAATGTACTCCGTCCGCAGTAAGCGTGTTTCGTTCTTTCCATAGCGGATGAAAAATGTCTACAAATGTAAAATGATGTTTCGTTGCTTGAGTTTTGATTGTTTTAACGAGCGTTTTTAATCTTTCATTCCCTCCAACATATTTTGCGGCTAAAAATTTATCATCAGCCATTGGAGGTGGAGAGACATAAATAAGCTGAGGTGTTTTATTACTAAGAAAATATTCGTTGATTTTTGTTAGAAGTGAATCTAAATTTTGCTCCACTTCTTTTGTTTTTGATGCAAAAACCGCTTTACAATCATTTGTACCAAGCAAAATTATAATCGCGTCTATTTGTTTAAAATGTTTTTCAGCTCTTTCAAAATAACTGTCAATATTTTTTAATGTATTTAATGTGTCCTGTCCATTATTTTGAAAACCGATGGTATTTCCTGAAATAGCAAGATTGAATATCGAATCATTTGCTCTCATTTCTGCCAATTGATGTGCCCAACCTTGAGATAAGGCGCCATGAGAGTCGCCAATAATTAAAATATTCTTTGAAAAAGTTTGAAAGGATATTGTGAATGTTAATAAAAATACAAATCTTCGAATCATAAACTATTTATAGAAAATGCTAAATATTGTTGTTTTATCTTTCATTAATTGACAGTATTTGGTTTCGGCAATATTTCCAATTTGAAAATTGAACACATTTTTTTTGTTAATCGTGATTGATTTTATTTTTTTTGACTGATGAACAATTATTTTTACTCTTCTCTCCATTTTCATCCCATTGTATTCTCCAGCTACAGGTTTAATAATCAATTGGTCTGATTTATCTCTTTTTATGAGGTGAATTTTTGTTTTAGCAAATATTCCTTTTAAATAATCATTGCTTGTTCCGTCATCTTCTATCAAGGTAAAAGTACCTGAATTACCTGGATAAATATGAATAAAAAGCGTATCATTGTTACCTTTTTCTATAGATGAATAATAATTACGCATCGGTATAATCGCCCCTTGAGGAACGAACAACGGTATCTGATTAATTGGAGCATCTATTTCAAGTTTTTCTCCACCTTGTAATGTCTCGTTTGTCCAGTAATTTATCCAATTGCCTTGTGGCAAAGTTACGTTTCGTTTTACAGCAAATTGCTCGTAAACAGGAGCGACATACATTTCATTACCAAAAAAATAATCGTAAGGATTATTCTCAACGGATTGCATCATTTGTTTACTTTCCAATCTTACCCTGTGTGAATAAGAATAAATATATGGAAACAACTTCATACGAAGATGTGAGTATTTCTTAAATAAAGTGTCAGCACGCTCTGAAATAGCAAATGCCATATTTGAAGTTATATTTTCAGGTTGCGAAAACACTTCTACAATGGGGGTGAACATTGAAAATTCCATCCAGCGGATGTATAATTCCTCATCTAAAACATCTGTTTTTCCCATATCAAAACCACCTAAGTCGTTGGCAAGAAAAGGAATTTTACTGCTTTTTTTAGTAGAATCTGTAAACATAGCAACGTTTTCCTTGAATGCAACTCTTGGTACCCATGAATTGAAATCTTTGGTAGGCTTTTCAATTGTCCAATCACTTCGTGTGTCGTCCGTCCATTTTGCAGGGTAACGTTTGTAGGTTTCGTTTTCTTGACCTCCTGTGTGTGAAAGAATAAATCCACGACCTTCTGTTTCTTTTCCATATTCTTGTGAGAGTTCAAACATCGTTTTGCAAACTTCTATGGCGGGAGTTCTGTCAAGTTTTAAAAAATCAGCCCCTTCATCAAAAAAAGGTTTCATTTTTTGTTTGAAATACTTTACAGCTTCCGGATTATTAAAATCAATATTTCCACACAGTGTTCCTTCATGTTTTTCTTCGGTTTGAAACATTGCCGTTGTTGTACTGTTATTGTGCCAAAGATTGTATTCTATATATTTATTTCTAAAGAAATCTTTGGAATCAAAATCATTAAAAACATCTTCATTTCCTTTTTGAAAGATACAATCCCAAATCCAGAATCCACCTTTTATATTATTTTTTCGCATAAAGTCCCACATTATTTTTCTGTGAGGAAAATCTACTGTGTCAGCTACAAAATCAATGTATTTTTTAGGTCCGCTGCCTTTATCGGCAAAACTCCAAAACCAAGAATCTATCCAATAAGCATCAATGGGATAATTGTGTTTGATGATGTTCTGAATCCGCGCTATCGTTTGATTTTGATTTGTATATCCCCCATACAAAATTCCAAAAGCCCAAGCCGGAGGAAGAACTATATTAGAATCTGCAGGAAGAGTGTCTTTCATTTCATTATTCTGTTTATTAACTCCTGCATATATAAATTGATGCGTTATTAATAAAATTAAAAATAAGAATATGTTTTTTTTTGATTTCATGATAATTTTAAAATCATAAGGAAATTAACCCAACCGCTCTTAAGCGAGTTGGGTTAATTACTAATCATAATAATCTAATCAAAAATGTAAAATGCATGAAAGAAAACATCTACTTATTTTAACCACCAAGGAACTTGGTTTATTCCGTCGTATCCATTATATTGCTCATCTATAGCTTTCTTGTAATTTTCGGGATTAGTTGTTTGCTCGGTTGTTGGATACATCCAACGTTTGGGATATGTTTTGCCATCTGGATTCATACAGGTGTTTGCGTCTAATGGAAATTCAGGGTAACCTGTACGTAAGAACTGGAAGTAGTATTTACCTCCGTTCCCTTGGAAGAAGTCAATCAACCAACGTTGTAACCATATTTGATGTAATCTATCGGTTTTAGTACCACTAACAGCATAAGCGGCATCACCTGTAAAATAATTACTAATATAATCATCGGTTATTGCCATTCCGTGTAGATATGTTGATGGAGCTGAGGACAAACTTTTATAATAAGATAATGAAGCTTTTACTCCATTTTCATAATAAGTTTTTGCTGTACCTGAAATCCAACCTTCTTCAACCGCTTCAGCTAAAATAAAACATTGTTCTGCATAAGTAAGAATCAACATTGGATCACCTGCATGTATTTCAACATAACGTTTATTTATCAAAGAGTATTGACCAGCTTGGTTGTTGATAGCTAAAGGTTCAGCTGCAAGTTCAGTTGGAGCTCCCTCGTAAGCAGCAAACTCAGATTCTGTTTTGCCTGCCGTAATTAATGCTGCCGCAGGTTCTGCAAAATAAAACAACCTTCTATCATTGAATTTTTTTAACACATCAACTGTGAGTTTTGCTAAAGAAGTTACTTTTCGTCTATCTTCCCCATTATTAGAAAAAGGATGCCATGAATTTTGATTGTCAGAATATTTCAATGAAAAATTATCATCATTGCTTTGCATAATATTGTTTGCTGAAACAATTTCAGCAAAACGTGCCTTTTGAGCAGCCGTTGCTTTTTTACCGAAGGTTTGAATTACTTTTAATTGCATACTATTACATAATCTACGCCATTTCACAACTTTTCCATCCATCATTATATCACCTTTAAAGTCTTTACCGTTTGCAAAGTTTTCTTCGGCATTTTTTAAATCTTCCAAAATATAAGTTACAACATCTTCCTGTTTGTCATACTTTGGATATCTTATACCTTCATCCATTTTTCCAACTTCTGAGTATGGTACATCTCCCATATCCAAAGTTGCATTGAATCCGTACCAAGCTTTCAAAAACAGAGCTAACCCTTGATAAGATGGTTCAACTATTGTACCTTTAGAAAATTCTACCATTTTTTGAAGACCGGTAACATTTGCATAAGAATCAAACCCACCATAAGGCCAGTAGGAATAATAATACTGGTATGGATTTGCGTTTGTTTCCAAAACAGCGATATGTTTATTCCATAAATTACCTGTTGCAAAATCGGTAGGATTTGGGTTCCAGAATCGATATGTGTCTTTTAATATTTGTGTAGCAATCATATCAGAAGATACTACCGTAGAGGCATCCGGGTTTGTGTTTAAATCCTCAAAGTTACTGCAAGAATATGCGGCAGTGAGTAATATTATTACTGAAATAAAATAAAATATCTTTTTCATAATTTTAATCTTTAGAACGTTAACTTAATATTAAATCCTAAATATCTGACTGATGGGTCAGCAAAGTCTTCTGTTCCTCCATCGGGGTCAGAGTATTTAAAATCTTTTGCCCATAAAAATACATTTTGCCCCACCAAACTTACAGATGCTGATTTAGCAAATTTGTATAAATATTTGTTGGGAACAAGATACGTAAGTGAAATTTCACGTAATTTTACGAAAGTCTTAGAGTATGTATCAGTAGGACTTCCATTTCCACCCCAAGCACTACTGTTGTGCAAATCAATTATATATTGCTTATAACTTATATATTGGTCATTAGCAGCATAAGTGCGCGTATCACTTGTTATATTTCCATATTCATCGTAAGTTACTGTACCTCCTGTAACTTTTACACCATCTACTAAATAGTGTCCAACATTTGGATCTGCAACATCTGCTGCTCTTTCAGCACTTAATGAATTTGGATGTGAACCCGATTGCCACATATAACTTTCGGTACGTGTATTCATTAATCCACCAACAACACCATCCACAGACATATAAAGACTTAAATTCTTATAACGGAGTGTTGTACTCAATCCCCATACAAAATCAGGATCGGAATAACCGAATTTTGAATCGTATTTACTGTATTGAAGACGTCCATTATTTGTGATATATTCTCCGGTTTCAGGATTTTTGATAAAATCTTTACTGTAGAAAACATCCACTCTTTCGCCTACTTTTATCCAAGGTTTTTTAGTAGTGTAAACAGAATCTAACTGTGTATAGTAGCGAGCATATTTCGACCAATTTGCATTTATATCCCATTGCCAATCTTTGTTTTTAATGGGAGTTCCTCCTAATGTTAATTCCACACCTTTACGAGCGGTTCTTTCATTGGTATTAACTAATGCCTTTGTATAACCGGTACTTGGGGAAACATTTCCGAAGATAATATTATCATAATAATCTGTTTTGTAGTAAGCTAAATCTACAGATAATCTGTTCTTGAAAAATATCCCTTGAAAACCTGTTTCAAAAGTAGAAGCTGTTGCAGGTTTGATGTCTGCAGGATAAATGGATGTAGGAGCAGTTGCTCCATTTAATGTTCCCCAAGTTGCACTAGTAATAGTAAAAGCCGGATTTATCTCATAAATACCTGCCATTTTTTTAGATTGAGTCCAAGATGTCCTTATTTTTAGGAGATCTAACCAGTTTTTTGTGTCTGGTAAAAGCTCTGAAATAACAAAACTTCCGGCAACCGATGGATAGAAATATGAACGCTGGCTTGCGGCTAAAGTAGATGACCAGTCGTTACGACCTGTTACATCTAAGTAAACCAATCTATCCCAGGAAAAAGCCATTCTTCCATATAACGAATTAACTTGTTTTGCATATCTTGATTCTCCGACAATGGCTGAGTTTACAGATGCCTTTAGTGAATAAAATCCTGGAATTGAGAGACCTCCATTGGTCATTCCATATAATGTTTCATCTCTATTGTAATTTATTGCACCTCCAAATAGATATTCAATAGTCAATTTGTCAATTTTACGATCACCAGTAAAAATTAAATCTGAATTTATACTAAATCCTTGAGTTTTACCTGTATTATATGCGCCTGTGCTTGTACCATTCCATGGGTATAAATTTCCGGGAAATGGAGTATTTCCCAATGAAACATAAGAACCAATAGAAACTTTTTGCTTTCCTAAGTCAGTGTAATAATCAAGCCCTGTTCTCAAGGTTGTTTTTAACCATTTGGTAATTTGATAACTTGTAGTCACGTCCGCATTGAAGATATCACGATCTGATTCATTGGTTTTTTCATATCTGTCAAAATATGGATTATTTACTCCAGACTGGTATGTGTAATTTTGTTTTTGATCTTTTATCATCCAGTAGTTATTTTTATAATCCATAAGATCAAAATCGCAAGCTGACCATATTAATAAAGAATACATTGGATCATATGAAGTATAACCGTTCGAACCCAAGTTAGGAATTGTCTTTTTTGAATAAGATAAATTGGATGATATTGTGAATTTATTTAAATTTATATCCCCACCTAAAGAGTAATTATATCTGTCTAATTTAGAATTAGGATATTGTCCCTTGTTTTCTATCCAGTTTAAAGAACTACGTACTGCTGAAACATCTGTTTTGTATGCAACACTTACGTTATTGTTGGTGGCATATCCTTGTTCCAAGAAATTTTTAAAATTGTTTTTTCCAATTGGTAAATATTCATAATCAGCATAATCCATTAAATACGGATCCCATTGATTCTGAATAGAACCATCCATTAATTGTCCCCAAGAATTTGTCGAATTTTTATCATATTTATTGTTTGTGCCGCGTCCATACATAGATTGTTTTCCAGGAATAGCTAAAAAACCCGCAGTGTACATCGTGTTTGTAGAAACATCTACACTTAAGCCTCCTTTCGTACTTCTACCATTTTTTGTTGTGATAAGGATTGCACCTGTAGCGCCTTTTTCACCATACAAGGCAGATGCTGTTGAGCCTTTTAAAACATTCATTGATTCAATATCAGCAGCAGAAATATCACTAATTTTTTTATTGGTGTAAGGAACTCCGTCGATTACAATAAGAGGATTTTCACCACGAATGGTTATGGTAGGAGTGACACCAAAATCGGTTGAATTTTTAACTAAAAGACCAGATACTTTTCCTGTAAGGGCGGTTCCTAGTTCTGTGCCGGATACTTTTTGTAGTTGTTCTCCATCTACTGTTTGGACAGAATATCCAAGTGCTTTTTGTTCACGTTTGATACCGAGAGCTGTTACAACTATTTCATTTATCCCTTTTACATCTTCTTCTAAATTAATATCAATAATTTTTTTATTCCCGATATTAATTTCGGCAGTTTTATATCCTATGTATGAAACTATTAAAGTGGAATTTACGGTGGTTTCTAGCGAGAATTCTCCATTGAAATTTGTAATAGTTCCTGAAGAGGCTCCTTTTACTTTAACTGTAGCCCCTATAATTGGTTCTCCTTTTGTATCAAGAACTTTTCCCTGAATTTGTATTTGTTGGCCTGAAACTGATTGAGACGATTTATCGCTGATGTAAATCTTCTTGTCTTTAATCTCGTAACTTAAATTGAGAGGATTAAGAAGTTTTGCCATTACCTCTGAAAGTTCCGCATCCTTTACATTAATGTTGACGGGTTCATTCAGATTAACAACTTCTTTACTGTAAGCCAAAGTATAGCCCGTTTGACGACTAATACTTTCCAGAACTTGTTTTAAATTTTGCTGATTTGAATTTAAACTTACTTTTTGCGCAAAAACAAAACTTGTAAGTCCCAACATCAAAAAAGCGAATAAAACAAATGCTCTTTTTTTGAAGAGAAATTTTCTCATGGTAATTAATTTGTTAAATGAAACATAAAAGAATATATTAGAAAAAAGTTAGTTTCTTTTTATATTATCAATTATTATCAAAAAGACTTAGGCTAAAGAGTGTGTTCTTAAAGAATCTTTTAATAGACCGTTGACTAATTAAAAGGTACAAGAGTACCACTTCTATTTTGTAAAACAACTTTTTGTTCTTAAAACAGATTACAATAAGTAGACACAGATGGAGGAAAAAAGTATTAGTAAGAATATTATTTTATTTCAAAAAAACATCTACTTTATTTTGGTGAATGGTAAAACGTACGGGAGCAATCTTCTCCAATTCGCTAATTACTTTTTCCAATGATGCTTGGGAGGTGGTTAAAGTATAAGAGTAAGCTATTGACTGTGTGTTTTTAACTTCAAATTCCACATTGAATTTTCTATTTAGAGTTTTAAGTACGTCGGAAAGCGGTGTATCTTTGAATACAATAACATCATTTCTCCAAGCGGATTCATCGGCAGGTTTACTCAATGAATAAATGGTACATTTCCCGCTTTTTTTATCATAGATTGCTTGTTGTCCCGGGATTAATTTATAATTATTTTGGGGGACATTAAAAACAATGCTTCCTTCGTCCAGCAAAATTCTCATTTCATTATCTTCATTATAAGCTTTGGTGTTAAACATAGTCCCTAAAACAGTCACATTTGTATTCTCCATTTGAACAATGAAGGGTCTTTTTTTATTTTTTGATATTTTAAAATATCCTTCTCCGTTAAGGGATACTTTTCTGTTTTTTATTCCAAATTTTGTGGGGTATTTTAATCTTGTATCGGAATTAAGGTATGCTTCACTCCCATCCTGAAAAATTATGTGTTGCCGTTCTCCTTTCGGCACATAAATCTCAGTATATTCACTACCGCCAAACAGATCTACTTGTGTGTTTGCATAATAGGCTAATCCGGCAATTAAAAACAAAGGAATTAATATTGCAGCCACTTTCATCCAAGTATTTCGGATATGCTTAACTGCTATACGTCTCATTATTTCGTCATACATATCTTTGGAGTGAATATTTGTAGGAATTAATTTGGAAAAATCTTCTGTTTCCAGTCTATGTGCATCTAAACTGATTAGTTCAGATAAATAAGACTGACCTTCAACTGTTGTCGAAAACCATTTTGCTACTTCGCGGGCCTGCTCTTTAGTTGCGGTGCCTTCAATAACTTTATCTATGGTTTTTTTATCGGGGTTATTCATTTGTTTATTAATTCTTTTATTCATTGACACATAATAATTAAAAAAAGATTAGTCTAAAAAAACAAAAATCATAAAAATTATCATTGTGAATTTATTAAAATAATTACGAAGTATTTTTATTGACTCCTGATAATGTGATTTTACAGTGTTCACGGAAAGTCCCATTTCTTCTGCGATTTCTTGGTTACTTTTATTTTCTTCTATTTTTTTTATGCAAATTTCCCTCTTTTGAGGAGGCAAATCATTAATACTTTTATATAAGAAATCTGTTAGTTGTTTATCTTCGAGCATTTTAAGTATGTCGGTACTGTCATCTTGTACCTCCATTTGCGCATATTCATAATTAATGGATATAATTTCCTTATTATCACGTATTTGATTAAGAATATAATTCTTAGTCATTGTGTAAAGATAATTTTTAAGGTTTACTTCAATATTAATTTCACGAGTTGATATCCAGAGCTTTACAAATACGTGCTGTACGGCATCCTCTGCCATTTCTGAATTTTTCAAAAAACGATAAGCCAATGTGTACAAATATTTATGATATTTTTCGTACACTTGTGTGAATGCATTTTTGTCTCTTTTCTTTATCAAATGAAACAAAACAGAGTCTTCATTATTGGAATTTAAAGAAAAATCTTTCTGCATAACTCTATTGTATTTTTATCTCGGCAAATATATAAAATTATACAGGTTAACCCGTAGGACATTTGTAAAATAATAATAAAAAAGTTTTACTCATCGGACAAAACATTTTTATTTATTTGATTATCAAAAATATAAATAACACAAACAACTTCATAGCAAAGTATGAAAAAATTCTTGAGATATTAAAACAATTTGAAGCAAAAAGTAATTTTCTGAATCAAATTCGTTATCCACCTTTAAACTATATTGAATTAATTGAAGTTGATTTAATGGCAGAATCATTAAGTACAGATTCAGAATATCAGTTATTTAGAACTCTGCCAAGTTCGGTAAGTTAAAAAATCGAACGCAGTATTTATAATCGCTCGAAGACAGAAATTCTTTATTGTGAAAAAGCTGATCAGCGAAACATTTCAGAAAGGAATATTGGATGTTTTGGCTGATTTTTAGAGGAATTCTTTAATTTTATTTCTCTATTTATTGTTATTCGATTGAGAAATTCAATTTATGCTTTCTTGTATGTTTTTATTAATCAAATGCGATGGTGTTGCTCTTACAGGATTTATTTTCTATTTTGGCATTGTTTATTACAAATATTTCGGTGCTTCACCCCTAAAAAACGAGACACAAAACAGCGAATGTTAATAAAACAACAATATCTGACATAAAAAACATTGTTTAAACAAACATTGCCAAAGTTCTTAAACTTTGGCAATGTAGAAAATACATTTCAAATCTGAGTTATTTGGTAATGGATTTATACGGATTTATTTTGTAAACATTTCCAAAATATCATCTATCGGGCTGCCGTCTTTATCTTTATCAAGCAATCCTGAAATCATTCCCATTAAACCTCCTCCGCTTGATTGTTTTTGTCCGCCACCGCCAAGCAAACCGCCGATTAAATCACCCAAACCGCCTGCGCCGGTATTACTTTGATTTTTTTGTTTTCCAAGATAACCCATTACTATAGGTGCAAGTATCGCTAAAATAGGTCCTACCTGAGCCATACTGATACCCGATTTTTTAGCCACGGCTTCTTCCACTTGCGATTGTTTATCTCCAAAAACGTGTCCTAAAATACCGCCTCCGTCTTGTTCCAATTCTTGTGTGTCGCCTCCCAACATTCCCATCAAATTGTCAAGAATTCCACCGTCGTGTTTTTCCAATGCTTTATTTAAGCTGGCTGCACCTTCTTCGGTTCGTGCATTTTTGTTTAATCCGCCTAAAATTACCGGAACAGCAGTATTTACTACATTTGCAGCTTGATTTTCATCCATACCCAATTTTCCTGCAATACTGCTGATTACAGTTTGTCCAATGGGACCGTTTAATAAACTTGATAAATCCATAGTTTTATTTTTTACAGGGTTTATAATAAATTCTCTCTTTTTAACAAACATAAAAGAGTGATAAAATGTTTACAAATTTTATTCCAAAATTAAAACCGACTTTGTCAAAGTTAAATTCATTTCAAATTCTTTTCTAAAAACTCAAACTTCTTTTTATACAAATGACGACGTGTTTCCCGCCCTAAAATACTGTGGTTTTTATCGGTATATGTATATAATTGCACTTGTTTTCCTGCATCGGTAAGTTTATTCAGATAAATCATTGTATTCTGTAGGTGAACATTATCGTCGGCGGTACCATGAATTATTAATACATTCCCTTCTAAATTTTTCACTTTCGATAAAGGCGAACCCGCAGCATAACCTTCCGGATTTTCTTGAGGAGTACGCATAAACCGCTCTGTATATGCTGAATTATATAATCGCCAATCGGTAACGGGAGCTACCGCTATTCCTACTTTGAAAATATTTTCGCCTGTGCTCATAGCGTTCAATACCATAAATCCTCCGTAACTCCATCCCCAAATTCCCATTCTTTCTTTATCCACAAAACGCAAACTTCCCAAATACTTGGCTGCTTCCACCTGATCTTTGGTTTCCAACACTCCCAGTTGTTTGTAAGTGCATTTACGAAACTCACTCCCACGCGCACCTGTTCCGCGTCCGTCAACACACGCCACTGCGTATCCCTGTGTACAAAGAAAATATTCCCAATCCATTTTCCAACTATCCAACACCTGTTGTGAATTTGGTCCGCTGTATTGCACCATCAAAAGCGAGTATTTTTTGTTTTCTTCCTGATTTTGTGGTTTTAAAATCCATCCGTTTAAGATGATTCCTTCTGAGGTTGTAAATTGGAAAAATTCTTTTTTAGGAAAATTATACTGATTAAAATCATCTGACAACGATTGATTGTTTATTAACTCTCTTACTGTCTTTCCTTTATTGGTGCGTAATGTTACCATATTGGGTACGGAAAGCGACGAAAAGTTATCGGCAAAATATGCGAATGTGGTTGAAAAATCGGCATTGTGTGTCCCTTTTCCATCGGTTAAGCGTAGTTTTTTTCCTTTGAGCGAAACAGAATAAATATCGCGCTGTAGAGGAGAAATTTCTGCCGATTGATAAAAAAGCGTTTGGTTTTTTTCATCAAAGCCATACACTTTTGTTATGTCCCAATCGCCTTTGGTAAGCTGTTTTGATGTTTTGGAAGGCATATCGTAAATATAAGCGTGGCGATAACCGTCTTTTTCACTGACGTAAATAAACCGCTTATTATCCGATAAAAACTGAATGTCGTCAATATTTTCGTAATCTACGTAGCAATTATCGGTATCGCTCCAAACAGAGGTTACTTCTCCCCTACTTTTATCTGCAAGAAACATTTCCAGACGATTTTGATGTCTGTTTAAAACATACACGGCAAGTTTATCCGCATTATTCGTCCAGTTTAAACGCGGAATATAAAATTCTTCTTCCATTTTCGGGAGTTGAACTTGTGAAGTTTTATTTTGCTGTAAATCAAACAAATGCACACTTACGAGCGAATTATTTTGTCCTGGCTTTGGATATTTGAACGTTTCTACCGTAGGATAAAGCAACAAATCGTTTTTATCCGCATCGTTATTTAAATAACGCATCATCGAAAAGAGCGGTACGTTACTTTCATCAAATTTTAAATAAGACAAACATTTGCTATCGGGGCTGAAGGAAAAATAACGGGTTAATTCAAATTCTTCTTCATANACCCAATCGGGAGTGCCGTTGATGATTTTATTGAAAACTCCATCGGTAGTTACAGCGGTTTCCGTATCGGTTTGAAGATTTTTAAGATAGATGTTGTTTTCACGTGCAAAAGCAATTAAATTTCCATCGGGAGAGAAAAGCGGCGCTTCTTGTTCACCTCTATCAGAAAGTTTTTTAATTTCCTTATTTACAATGTTGTAAATATAATAACTTGAAGTAAAAGTTCGGCGATAACGGTAATGTTGATTGGAATAAACAAGCAGTTTTTTCTCATCGTTACTAAAAGAATATCCAAGAATTTTGTCGTAAGGAAAACCTTTTAATTTATCAAAATTGAAAAGTGTATCTACCGCATTTCCTGTTTTGAAATTAAACTTAACAATATATTTATTATCGATTAATTGAGTAAAATGTTCGCCGTCTTTAAGAGAATGAAATGCAGCGGGAGTTTTTGCTTTAAATTTTCCGTCGGTAATATCGGTAAGTAAATCGGCTTTTGAAATGGAGGCGGTAAATATTAAAAGCAGCAAGAAAAGAATTTGTTTCATCGGATTAAAAATTGTTTATGAATATCTACACAAAAATAGACAAAAAATAATTATTATNACTAATATAAGTTTGAGGATTTTTGACGTATCTTTGTNATATATACATNTTTTTTGATAATGAAATCGTTAAAAGAGTTTTTAAAATCATTTTCTGCTACAGAAAAACTACANGNAGAAACTTCCGTTCAAAAAAAAATAGGATTATGTTTGAGTGGCGGAGGCGCTTTAGGTTATGCTCATATCGGTGTTTTACAAGCGTTGGAAGATTGCGGAATTCATCCACACGTTGTTTCCGGAGCAAGTATGGGAGCCATTGTAGGAACTTTATATGCCGCAGGGAAAAAACCGTCGGAAATGATGCAGCTTATTAAGGANGATAAATTATACAGAATNACAAAATTAATGAATTTCAACCCGAAATTTTGGGAAAAAAGCGCATTGGTGAATAATAAAACCGTACGTGACGTGGTTAAAGAATGCGTTCTCGAAAACGATTTTAAAAAATTGAAAAAACCTATGCACATTTGTGTGGCAAATTTAAGTACAGGCAAATGGGAAATTNTAAGTGAAGGAAATAATTTAGATGCTTGGGTTGCAGCTTCGAGCGCCATTCCGGGNATTTTCAGCGCAATTAAAATAAATGAAATGATTTATGTTGATGGCGGCTTGTTAAATAATATGCCTGTTCAACCCTTGAAAGAAAAATGTGATGTAATTATTGGATGTGATGTAATACCTTATTCCGTAGTGATGAAAGACTTAAAACTCAAAGATACTTTTGCAGCTTCGGCGCGCATAGTAGAAAATCAAAATTCAGCAGAAGGACGTTCAATGTGTGATTATTTGATAGAACCGAAAGCAATAGAAAAATATCACGAATTTAACTTCGACGCCTATAAGGAAATTTATCAGTATGGTTATAGCGCTGTAACTAAATACGTTATGGAAAATCCTGAAATTTTGAAATTGAGAACCGTAGAAAAAATAAAAAAGGAAACAGCTCAAAATTGTTTCCTTGTCTTCTGAAGTTTTTACCGTACATTATTTCTTTTTCATTTTATATTTCGTATAAAAGTAACCGATAGTAAAAGTTGGTATTACATCTAAACCGGGTAAAAGTTCTTCTGTCAAATTTACAACGCTACCGATGGCGCCCGTCATACCTCCAAAGGCGCGAAAAAACATCATTGCAGAAATAGGCGCCCACACTAAATCAAACCACTCTCCTAAAAAAGGCAAAATAAAAGTTGCCATTCCTAATAAATCCATCACCACACAGAAAGCCAGTGAAGGTAATTTTTCTACCGTTTCTGATTTTTTTGATTGTTCGTTGACTTGTTTCCAACTTGTTAAAACAGATTTTACGTCCATTTTCAATAAATTAAAAGTGAATAAAATTTGAAATCTGTATATATAGTATCATAAAACGTGCCGAGTTTAGTTAAACAAAAAATAATGCATTTGTAAAATATTTTTCAGATAAAAAAGCCTACATTTGCATTTGAAATTTTNAAAAACTCCAAATGAATTTAGAAGAAGTATTAAACCACCGTCGTGCTGTACGTAATTACAATGCTGAAAAAGAATTAGATACACAAAAAGTAAAACACTGCATTGAACTTGCCACTTTGGCTCCAAGCAGTTCAAATATGCAGCTGTATGAATTT
Organism: uncultured Paludibacter sp.; assembly: GCA_900498215.1. Classification (GTDB taxonomy): domain Bacteria; phylum Bacteroidota; class Bacteroidia; order Bacteroidales; family Paludibacteraceae; genus UPXZ01. Next base: position 536,188 of record LR026962.1, read on the forward strand.
TACCACGTTACAAACCCTGAAATTATAAAGAAATTATCGGTGGCTTGTTTAAATCAAAGCGCCGTATCAACTTCAAAACAATTGGTGATTTTTGTTACAAGGCAAGATTTATATAAAAAAAGAGCCAAAGCCGTACTCGATTTTGAGTGGGGAAATATCCAGCGAAACAGTCCTGTTGAACGTCAAACAAAAAGAATCAAAGACCGTGAAATGTATTACGGAAAAATGATGCCTTTCGTTTATAGCCGTTTTTTTGGTTTGCTCGGCGGTTTTCGTAAAGCGTTGGCATCATTCATTAGTCTTTTCAGACCAATGATTACAAATGTTTCAGAAAATGACATGCGCTCGGTTGTACATAAATCGTGTGCCTTAGCTGCGCAAACCTTTATGATTGCGATGGCAAATGAAGGTTACGACACGTGCCCGTTAGAAGGTTTTGATAACCGAAGAGTAAAGAAAATTTTAAAATTACCACACCGTGCCGAAGTAAATATGATTATCTCTTGCGGCATAAGAAATGAAAATAAAGGAATTTGGGGAGAACGTTTCAGAGTTCCTTTTGAAGAAGTTTATTTTAGTGTGTAGTAGATAATAAATAGTATGTAGAAAAAACATCAAACATCAAACATCAAACGTTAAACGTTAAACGTTAAACTTCGAACATATTCCGCAGCTTTTTCCGCGCAGTTTTCTCCATCAATGGCGGAAGAAGTAATACCCCCTGAATATCCCGAACCTTCTCCCGCTGGGAATAATCCTGAAATTTCAGTGTGTTGCAATGTTTCAGAGTTTCTCGGAATACGTACAGGAGACGACGAACGACTCTCCACACCAACTATCACCGCCTCGTTCGTAAGATAACCGCGCATTTTATAATCGAATTTTTTAAATGCTTGCTGTAAGCGTTTTGTAATAAAATCGGGCAACCAAAAATGAAGCGGCGATGAAATTAATCCCGGTAAATAAGAACACTCCGGTAAATCTGCCGATAGTTTTCCTTTCACAAAATCAGCTAATCGTTGCGCGGGAGCTTTAAAACCTTGTCCGCCATTATTTATATATGCTAATTTTTCAACGTATTCCTGAAATTTCAAACCAGCCAAAATTCCAAATTGCTGAAAATCCGAAGGAATATCTTCCGGTTGAATTTCCACCACAATTCCTGAATTTGCGTATGGAGAGTTTCGCTGTGAGACAGACATTCCGTTTACCACAATGCTTTCTTTTTCGGTTCCCGCAGGAACAATATGCCCTCCGGGACACATACAAAACGAATACACTCCCCTACTTTCAATTTGTTCTACCAAACTGTAAGCCGCTGCCGGTAAATATTTTCCGCGTGATTTTTGATGATATTGAATACTGTCAATTAACGCTTGCGGATGTTCAACTCGAACTCCCATTGCAAAACCTTTTGCTTCCAAAGCAATGCCTTGTTTGTGCAGGAGTTCATAAATATCGTGGGCAGAATGTCCTGTGGCAAGAATCAATGCATCAGCTACAAACGTTTCTCCATCAGCTGTTTTACAACCTTTTATTTTGTTGTTTTCAATAATCAATTCTGTCAGTTTCTTCTCAAAATAAAATTCTCCGCCACAGCTCAAAATAGTTTTTCGGATATTTTCCACTACTAAAGGCAAATTATCAGAACCAATGTGCGGATGTGCCTCGTAAAGAATGTGTTCATCGGCTCCGTGAAAATAAAATGTTTCCAAAACTCCCTGCACATTTCCTTTTTTCTTGGAGCGTGTATACAATTTTCCGTCAGAGAAAGTTCCTGCGCCGCCTTCTCCAAAACAATAATTGCTTTCGGCGTTTAATTCTTTATTCCGATTGAGTTGGGCAATATCTATTTTTCGTTTTCGTGCTTCTTTGCCGCGTTCAATTACTATTGGTTTCAAACCAAGCAATATCAACTTCAAAGCGGCAAACAAACCGGCAGGACCCGCTCCAATTACTAAAACAGGAGTTTTATTTCCTACAAATTTATAATCAATATTAATATGATATTTTTCAGGCGCTTTTTCATTCCAAAATACTTGTACGGAAAGATTTATTTTTGGAGTAGAACGTGCATCAATGGATTTACGTAATACACGTACAGCGCTTATCTTTTTCACATCAATATCAAGTTTTTTCGCAATCTGCTGATGTAAAAGTTCTTTTTTGTATGCTTGTTCGGGTGTAAGTATAAGTTGAAGTTCGGTTTGCATAAAATAATATTTTCACAAAATTACATTATAATAATAATATCATCTATACTTAAATGTCATTTATTTAATTCTTTTTGAAATATTTTTTTAATATTATTTTTGAAAAAGGATATTTTAACATTTTGACTCAGATTACCACATTGTGGTACTTTTATATATTATTAGTTCTTTTTTTTGCAATTAAAATGTTTATCTTATATTTTTCAAGATAAATTTATGACATATTGAAACTTTTTGATTTTCACATTCCTCTTCACCTGTTGATAACTATTTACAAAATAAAAAAAAATTAACATTTCAAAGAATTATATTTGTGGAAAATTTTAGTAAATTAATTATTAATAAAAACATCTATGACTGTATGAAAAAGTTTTTTGGATTTTTTTTAACACTATTTTTGACTATCCCAATTTATTCCCAACTCCAAATTCAAGGAAAGATTGTGGATGCAAGCACAAATGAGCCATTAGTTGGAGTAACTGTTTTTAACCCCAAAACAAGTACCGGTACAAGCACTACGCTAGACGGTAGTTTTTTATTAAAAGCAACGACCGATATTAAGGAATTAAATATTTCATATGTTGGTTACACTTCTAAAACAATTTCCGTGAATCTATCGCAGCCAAATCTGGGTATAATTACGTTAAAAAGTGAAGTAATTGGTTTGAACGACGTAGTTGTAACTTCATCAATTGCTATCCGACGTAAGACTCCTGTAGCGCTTTCAGTAATTGAGCCTCTTGATATTCAAGAAAAACTTGGTACTCAAGAGTTTCCAGAAATTCTAAAATCAACCCCCAGCGTATATGCCACTAAACAAGGTGGTGGATTTGGCGATTCACGTATTAATTTGCGTGGTTTTGAATCTGCAAATATTGCTGTAATGATTAATGGTGTCCCAATGAATGATATGGAATGGGGAGGCATTTATTGGTCAAACTGGGCAGGATTAAGTGATGTGACACGTTCAATGCAAGTACAACGTGGTTTAGGTGCTTCTAAAGTAGCAGCTCCTTCAGTTGGAGGTTCTATCAATATTGTAACTAAATCTACTGATGCAAAAAAAGGAGGTTCTTTCTCTTATTCAACAGGAAATGATGGATATAACAAATTTTCTTTCAATGTTTCAACAGGATTAAGTCCTACAGGTTGGGCAATGACATTTCTTGGAGCTAAGACTTGGGGAAACGGATACATACAAGGAACAGAGTTTGAGGGATATTCTTATTTTTTAAATATTTCAAAAATAATAAACGATAATCATCAACTTTCATTCACTGCCTTCGGTGCCCCACAATGGCATAATCAACGTTATAATGGAGATAAATTGTTAATAGAGGATTGGCAAAAATTAAAAGATAGTTATAAATTCAATCCTACGTATGGTTTTGATATAAACGGTCAACGAAAAACAGCTAATTTCAATTACTACCATAAACCCCAAATTTCTTTAAACCATTTTTGGACAATGAATGATAAATCAAGTTTATCTAGTGCTCTTTACATGTCTATTGGCGATGGGGGTGGATATGCTTGGAGAGGGAATAACAGTTCAATGCTATATGGAACAAACACAGCCACAGGTAAATTAAATACCACTTATAGAGGAATTGACGGTTATATGGATTATGGTATTCTACAACAAGAAAATGCAGCCAATCCTAATGGTTCTCAAGCGGTAATTACAAATTCCAGAAACAACCACACTTGGGTAGGTTTGCTTTCCACTTACACTACAGAATTGGCTAAAAATTTGGATTTTTATGCCGGATTAGATCTAAGATACTATGCAGGAAAACACGATGCTGTTATTGTAAATTTAATGGGTGGAGATTTTTACATTGATCCTTCCAGAGCCAATGTAATATATTCTTCAAATGCAGGGAATCCAAGTTACGTGAATGAACATTTGCACGAAGGTGATATCGTATATAGAAATAATACAGGTTATGTAGCGCAGGAAGGAGTTTTTTCACAGGCAGAATATACTTTAGATAAATTAAATATATTCCTTGCCGGTTCTGTTTCAAATAGCACCTATTGGAAAATAGATAAATTTTATTATGATAATGAAAAATCTCCGAGTAAAAGCTTTTTAGGTTTTACTGCCAAAACAGGAGCAAACTACAATTTGGATGATAAAAATAATGTTTTTGCTAATATTGGTTATATTTCTCGTGCACCATTTATGTCTGGTGGATATTTCACAAGCATTCACACAAGTAATGCTGTAAATAATGATGCTGTAAATGAGAAAGTATTCTCAATGGAATTAGGATACGGTTATCGTTCAAAATATTTTACAGGTAACTTAAATGTATATAGTACTAGTTGGCTGGATAAAACAATGGTCAAAACATTTACCTCGGCAGCAGACATAGGATTTATCAATCTTACCGGAGTTAACGCCCTTCATCAGGGCGTAGAATTGGATTTTGTTGTGAAACCAATTGAAAATCTAGAATTAAGAGGAATGGCTTCTATCGGTGATTGGAGATGGAAAAGCAAAGCCAGCGGATATCTATTTGATAAAGACGGACAACCTGTCAATGCAGCTCTTTCAACTTTAGATAAGAATGGTAACGTAATAGAAATGCATTCTGCAGAACACGCTTATATGGAATTGGACTTAAGAAATGTAAAAGTAGGTAACTCGGCACAAACCACATTTGCACTCGGTACTAAATATAAATTCTTGAAAAGTTTTAGTGCAGGATTGGATTATACGCATTATGCAAGAAACTATGCTAATTTTTCTATTGCAGCCAATACGGGAACTACTGTATATGTTACTCCATGGATGATACCTCAAGCTGGCGTATTCGATTTTAATGCCAACTATAAATTTAAAATAGGTGGTTTTGATGCTATCTTATTTGGAAATATAAACAACCTTTTAAATCAAGAATACATTGCGGATGCTCAAGATTTGACTCCTACAAGCAATACTACTGACGAATGGAAAAATGTATCGGTAATGTATGGGTTTGGTAGAACTTATGTCATTACTTTAAAACTTAATTTTTAATTCTAAAATCTGAATAAAATATGAAAAAGAAATTATTATTTTTAAGCATAATCATTAGCTCACTTTTATTATTCAATGCTTGTGATTATAATGAATCTAATTTCCCTGGATTAGACGACTTAGCTCAATCAAAGGATATTACAACTTACGAATATACTGTTACCGACGCTGATATATCCACTATTGTGAAAGGGTTGTATGCAAATAAAGATGCAACAGACTCTGCAATGGCTAAATATCTGAATACAAATAAAGTATTTTCAGTAAGCGCTCCTGCCTCTGTTACAATTCCATATTTACTAAAAAGTATGTATTACGGAGCAAACAAAGGCACCTCTGCAAACATCACTTATAAATATAAAACAGGAACGGCGAGTTATTATGCTCTTACCTCGGCAGATTATACTTCTGTATGGGGAAATGATATTGTAAAAGCGTTAACGCCAACTCATTCTCCCAATACCGTATTACCTTCTTTGCTCAACACAAAATACCCGTCAGTTACCGAAGGTGATGTTAGAATTGCAGAATATCAATATTCTGCAATAGAACCAACTTCCACACCTACAGAAATGATCGGTTTTTTGGACGATTTTGAGGCATATACTGCAGGAAGTGGTATAGCTGTTCCTAACGACAATTTATACGTAATAAATAAAGATTTAATAGGAACTTATTTTTGGCAATGCCGTAGTTATAATAACAACAAATACGCACAGGCTACTTCTAACAAATCAACTACACAGAACGAAATATGGATGATAACCAAACAAATAGACTTATCAGCCACTGATAATGCTAATTTTACTTTTGATGTTACTGTAGGATATTATAATGCAGATTGTTTAACGGTGCTCGTTTCTGAAAACTTTGATGGAACTGAGTCCGGAATTCAAACTGCAACATGGATAGATGTTACTTCCAATTTCACACTACCACAAGAACCTGCATCTGGTTATGGAACGTTAGGTACAGCTGGAATAATGGATTTTTCGGCGTATGCGGGTAAGAAAATATACATAGCATTTAAATATACAGGAGATGATAGTGGCACTGTTAAAAAAACAACAACTTATCAATTAGATAATATTAAGGTAACATATAATAAAGTGGTAGTTACGGTTCCTACGACAGAAACAAGGTTTGCTTATTATCGTTATGAGAACGGTACTTGGAATTTGATTTCAAAATCATTTTATCAACTTACAGCAGATGATTATACAACTATGGGAGTTACAAGACTATCGGCAACAACTGCACCTAATTATCTTCCTGCTCTACTTAAATTAAAATATCCTTTTGCTCAGGAAGGGGACTCAAAAATAGCGGTTTATCAAACAAGCTCCACAGCTAATAATGCGGATGAGTATATTTATAAAAATGGTGTTTGGACTCCACTCTCATTAGTTGAGACTAGAACCGACCAATTTGTATTTTCAGGATGGGATGTAAATGGTTGGGTGTTTGATCCCACATTACGTGTTACAATGAAAAAAGGATTGAATCCTACAGATGACTATATGATGTTAGTGAACTATGTAAAAGAAACCTATGGTACAACTTATCCTACAGTACTTGGTTATTATGGAACAAGCTTACAATCTGAATATTATTATGGCGCATCCGGTTATTATGGCAATATTTCGCTCCGTGAATCTGATAGATTGAAAGACCCTTCTTACGCTGCATTGACTACCGCAGAAGAAAAAGCTGCATTTTTAGAAGCACGCACACAAGAAGGTTTAGCTGTATATTTAGCATTAAAATTCCCTGATGCACAACCACAAGTTAGTGGTATTGATGTATATGCTTATGTTACAACCGCTATATATGACGGTACTACAACATCCACATATATTTACAAATACCAACGTATGGACAATGAAAACTTGAAATGGAAATATATCGAAAGCACAAAACAATAAAATAGATTTTTAATTCACATTTTTAAACAAGCAGACAAATAAAAATGTCTGCTTGTTTTATTATCTTTACTTAATATTTTTGAAAAATAATTATGAAGACTTTTACTCAATCTTACACCGTAAAATCTACGGATACCGCCGCCAGTTTTGGTTCAGGTCTTTTATCTGTTTTTGCCACGCCGGCTATGATTGCTTTAATGGAAAACACTGCTACCCAAACAATTGACAATTTGGATGATAACTTTACTACTGTCGGTATTGAAATTAATGCAAGACATTTGAAAGCATCGACAATTGGAGAAACTGTAATTTGCACAGCGGAACTGATAAATAGAGATGGTAAGATTTATGAGTTTTATATTGAGGTATACAATTCCAGGGGAGATAAAATAGGAACTGCCACCCATAAAAGAGCGGCAGTAAATAAAATTGAATTTATGAAGAAATTAGAGAAATAATTTATTTCATCATTTCTTTTTTCAGAAAATCTTTTGTTTTTACACCTACAAAACGATTCACTTCTTTACCGTTTTTGTAAAGAATTAATGTTGGAATACTTCTCACATTAAAATTATGCGCCATCGCTTGATTTTTATCCACATCCAGCTTACCTACAAAATAACCATCAGGCAAATCTGCAGCCAAATCGTTTAAAATAGGAGCCATCATTTTACAAGGCATACACCATTCTGCCCAAAAATCAACCAAAATTGTTTTTCCTTTCAATTGGTGATTAAAATTTGCATCAGACAATGTAACTATTTTTTCGTGTGGCGCTACGTTAGAAATATTTTTCATTTTTCTTTTGGCATACCAACTGAAAAAAACCAGTAGTAATAAAACTACAACTAAAATAATAATAAATATCTTCATATATTTTTGAATTTAATTTTAATCATTTATTCCTCAATAGGTAGATTATTTGAAAACCAACCGGTAAAACCGTCAGTCATTTTGTAGATATTCTCGAATCCATTTTCAATCATAAAATCTACCACCGAAGTGCTTCGATTTTGTGTTCTACAATAAATCAAATACGTTTTCCCGCATTCAAATTGGAGTATTTTCTCCCAAAAATCCGGTTGATAAAAATCAATATTAAGCGCTCCTTTGATATACCCTAATTCAAATTCGTCAAAAGTTCGAACATCAAGAAGAACTATTTCTTTATTTTTTTGAAGAAGTTTATAAGCTTCCTCCGAATTTACATCCATCATATTTTCATTCTAAAAAAGTATTAAACCTAAATAATTTTGGGTAATAATTTGAGCTTTGTCCACTTGGAATAAACACCCCACGCTTTTTTCATCCAATGTCCAACTACAGGCATTGGAATCATTATTTCTGTTTTACCGTTACGATAAACAAATGCAGCTCCATCTCCCATATCCATAACACAGATAATGCTTAAATCTTTTTGGTATCCTTTTCGCTTTGGAGAGCTTTTCTCTATTTGAATAATATTGTATGCTGCGTTACTTCCCATAATTTCTGCTACGTGTCCTTGTTTTGCAATCCAATCAGGACCTTCAAGAGCTGCAGCATCGCCAATAGCAAAAATATTCGGAAATTCCGGTATTTGACAATAATCGTTTATTTTCACAAAATCGGCTTCGGATAACGGTAAATCGGTATTTTTTAATACGGCAGAACCTGTTCCGGCTGAAATAAACATTATCAAGTCTGATTCCAATTTTGTGTTGTCCTCAAAAACAATACCATCAGCAATAAACTCTGTTATTTTTTTGCTATAACGTGTTTCTATTTTTTTTGATTTTAACATTTTAGGCATAGCATTTAACGCCGCTTTACCCATTTTTGCGCCTGGTTCCGCCATTGGTGCAAACATAGTGAGTTCAAAGTTATTGCGAATTCCCTTTCTCCTTAAATAATTATCCAAATTGAAAACAAACTCAAAAGCAGGACCTCCACGCACTGCCGATTTATCTTTAGGATTGCCGCCAAAACCAATGGCGATTTTTCCGCTTCCTTTTGCAATAAGATTATCTAATTGAGTTTGAAGTTCAAGTGTTTGCTCAGGTTTTCCACATATCGTGGTAGTATATTCCATTCCCTTCAAAGTCAATTTATCTGCACCAAAAGCAACAATCAAATAATCATAACTCAATGTTTGGCTATTACAAATCACCAAATTTTCAGACGCTTTAATTCCGGTAACTTTATCAATAGTTAAGTTGAATTGATGTTTCTTACTGATTTTTTGCAATGAGATTTTTACATCTTTTTCATTGATTTTATGCACGGGAATCCAAATAGAAACTGGATACAAATACAAAAAATCTCTATCCGAAACCAAAGTAACATCAAACAATTTACTCTTTTGCAAATCAATTGCCGCTTGCACTCCGGCAAAACCGCCACCAAGAATTAAAACTTTTTTCATAATTATTTTGATTTTAAAAATTCATGATAAGTATTGTGTTTATTCTCACGATCTTTCACAATCAGTGTTGTAGTAGGCGCTTTTGATTTCATATTGAACATAATATCATGTCCCATACATAACCCGAAAGATATATTTAAATTGGTATTTTTATCCGCAAGAAAATCAGCTTGTCCTGCTGGATTACACGAAGTACCGCGAACATTTTCATCATCAAGTAATTCAGCGGCAGGAATTTTACCGTATTTACAATCAACGGTATAAACATCGAATTTTTCACTCAAACGTTGCTTTAATTGATTTGCTTCACGGGTCATCCCAATGCAATGCGCAATTCCAATACGTTTTATCCCGGAATTTTCAGCAAATTTCATCAATTCTGCCACACGGTTTTGACCCATTAAAAGCGAGTCTTCAGCCGCACGCATCATCTTCAAATCATCTTTCGTATATAATTCTTTTTGTTCTTTCATGCTGCTTTTTTACTTACACCTCTCATACCCATTTTTTTAAAATAATCAAACCATTTATCTTCAGGAATTTGTATTTTAAATAATGTTTCTAATGAAAGCAGTTCATCTTTACCCTTTGCTAAAACATCGTACATATGAATTAAATTCGACGATTTAATATTTGCCCCGCAATGCACAAATACTTTCTTGTCAGCTAAACCATTCATAATTCCGGCAAATGTATTATAATGTATCGGTTGTAAATCAGAACAATCCACAGGAAAATGTACGTAATACATACCAAGTTTTTCCGTAACAGCAGCTTCATTTATCAAAGCATTTTTTGCTGTTGGAGTGGAGATATTAAAAACAACCTCAAATCCCGCTTTTTTTAATTCGGCAATTTCTTCTTCTGTCGGTTGTGCTCCGGATGATAATTTATCCGAATATTGAAAATAATTTTCTGTCATATTAATCTAATTCTTTTGAAATTGTCATAGCGGCAATCGTTCCGTCCGCCACAGCCGTCGTAATTTGACGATATTTTTTGCTTATGATGTCGCCTACGGCATACACATCAGAAATGCTGGTCTGCATATCTTCATTAGTTTTAATATAGCCCCATTTATCTAATTCAGGAAGTGTATTTCCCAGCGTGGAAACATTAGCTTTGAAACCGATAAAAACAAAAACTCCGTCCGATTCTAATTCGCTTAATTCTTTGGTCTTCAAATTTTCAACTACAGTAATCATTTTATCTCCGCGTTTTTCAAATTTACGGGGTTCATATTCGTACATTACTGATATTTTATCGTTTTTCTGCAATTCTTCAACAGCCGTTTGATTTGCTGTTAATTTATCAAATTGATGAATCATTGTTATTTTTTTTGCAAATTTGGTAATAAACAACGATTCTTCCACTGCTGAATTTCCTCCTCCAATTACTACCACGTCTTTGTCGTCGAAGTATTTTGCATCGCAAGTAGCACAGTATGAAATACCTTTTCCTTTCAGTTCAACTTCGCCGGGAGCATTCATTGTATTTGGAGTTGTTCCCGTAGCAATAATGATTTTTTTTGCTTTGATGGTTTCCAATTCATCAATTATGATTTCCTTCTTTTGTAAATCTACCGAAGTTACATCAACGGCTACTTTATAGTCAATTCCTGTATGTTTTGCTTGCTCGCTCATAAAATGTGCTAACATAAAACCCGGTTGGGGTTGTTCAAAACCGGGATAATTGGAAACTTGATGTGTGGTTCCCATATAACCTCCCGGAAGCGAAGGATCTATCAATAGGGTTTTGATTTTAGCTTGACCAAGATAAATTCCCGCAGTTAATCCAGCAGGACCACCTCCAAGAATTGCAACATCATACTCTGAAACAGACGATTTCTGATTCGCTTTTATTGCAGCAGCTTCTTCTTCCGATATCATTTTATCCAGTCTTTCTATTATTTCCGCTTTTTTAATACCACCACTGATAGTGTCTAAAATTTGTTTCCCATTGTCGAAAAACAGTAATGTTGGCGATGAATTTACCCCCAAAGAAGTTGCCAATTCACGGTTTCCCTGACGAAATATTTTTAAAAACTTAATTTTTTCTCCGTAAAGTTCCGCCAACGCTTCGAATTTTGGCGCTAATGCTTCACAAGGCGGACATTCTGTCGAATAAAAATCCAATACGACCTTTCCGCCTTTTAATACCTCATTTTCAAAATCTTGTGTATTAATTTCTTTCATAACTTAATTATATAATTTTTTCTTTATTCTTATTTTCAGTAAAAAACAATCAACTTGAATATATGTTCATTTATTCATTTGTTAAAATAAAAAAATATTGTCATTTTGATTTTCTTGATAAATCTTTACGAAGATTCTCCACTTTACTCAAAATGACAATTTCATTTTAAATAAAATGCACTTCCCAAAGTAAGCAGTTCTTTTATTGGTCTGCAGTCAGGAGTGTTGATGTGTCCATTTTTATTTTTAGCCACGGATGCACAACCCCCGCCACAAGCAAGAGCAACTTCGCAAGATTTGCATTTTTCAATGGTAGTAATATCACGGTTTTGCCATTCTTCAATAGTATCTTCATTTTTGGTTATGTAAGGATAGAATGTGCCTAACTCCTCCCCTTTTTTCCCAACGGTTGCAGTGCAAGAATAGATGGTTCCGGTATAATCAAATGCCCATTCTGTTTTACATGCAGGGCAACTATCAAACAATGGAGCCGGGAGTTCCTCATACTCAGCAATATACTTTGTTATAGAATACGCCGGTTTATAAAATTCGGTAATATGAGGATTTTTTTTGATCAACTCATACAGATATGCGTACAAAGTTGCCCTATCAAAAAGTTTTTCCGGCGTGCTGTTACAATAATGAAGTTCGTAATTTCTCCCAATTTGTGTTTTGAAATACAGTGATTTTGTCCACCCCTTTTCAATTGTAAATTGAGCTAAATCAGCCAAATTATCAATATTTTCTTTATCTACTACAACTCGAAGATTAATGTTTAATTTTGCTTCTAAACACGCATCAATTCCTTTGGTAATTTTTTCAAAAGTAGGTTTTTTACCATGTAAATATCTGCGTTGGTCGTGTATTTGTTGTGTGCCGTCCAGCGTCACCTGTATTTCACGTATCCTTGCCGTTTTCAACAAATCAATATATTCTTCCAATGTATAACCGTTGGTAACAAATGCCAAATCTAAGTTAGCTTCGTTTGCTTTTTCAATAAAATAAGCGATAAGTTTACGATGGTTTTCACCGGGTAAAAGCGGTTCTCCTCCAAAAACAGTAATATATTTTTGTCTTCCTGCAAATTCTAATTTAATATATTTGAAAAAAGCATCAACGATTTCAGTATTCAAAACTTGTTTTACAGGTTCATAACCTTCCTGATAACAATATGAACAAGCAAAATTACAAGAGTAATTCGGCACGAAAAACAACTGAGTTTCATCGCTTTCACGATTTTCTATAAAGTTAAGATATTCAAACTTAAAAATACGCTTTTCATTTTCATCGTCAACTAAATATCCTCTATCGGCAAATTCTTCATTATTATCTTGCTCTTTTTCAAGCATGGCTAATTCTTCTGCCGATATAAAATCAGCCGATTTATGAAGTGGATTTACAATAAAAAACTCTTCTGAATCTTTTACTTTGACCACAATATTATGTTTGCTCTTACTCAAAACAAATAATTTTAACTACACAATGAGATTAAAAAATATAAAGATTAACTAACCCCCAAAGTGAAAGAATAAATTTCCATTTTAGGGGTTAGAGATCATTTTTAATCGTGGCAACCTGCCACAAATTTTGAAACTTTTGCACAACATTGTGCTTGCTTGGTTTCTGAAATCGTGTTGCATCCGCAACTTTTTTTCACTACACTTTTCATTTTAAAATTGTATTTATTGTTGTGAAATTTATTTTTTCCCGTAGATAGTAATGCTTGCGACTTCAGCTTTTCCTTTGGCGTAAGGTTGAGATTCTTCCAAAATTTTTATTTCAGTAAATCCTGCCTTTTCAAGCATTTCAAAGTATTCGGCACGTGTTACAGCTCCTGCCCAACATTCTGCAACCGCTTCAGGGTCATTTCTGTATTCTTCAGCAATGGGTTCAGTAGCATAAATATCGCTTACTACAAAACGTCCGCCGGTTTTCAAAATACGATATACTTCCTTCCAAACCGATTGTTTATTTGACGCGTGATTTATTGTACAATTTGAAATCACTACATTTACCAAACCATTTTTCAATGGTAATTTTTCTAAATCTGCGTATAAAATCTCCGCATTTTTCACATCAAATTTTGTCAATGTAGATTTCGCTTTAGCAATCATTCCTTCCGAAATGTCTATGCCATAAACGTACCCACTTTCTCCAACAACTTCAGCTAACCTAACAACATCATTTCCACGTCCGCTTCCTAAATCTACACAAATTTCTCCTACAGTTGCTTTGACATAATTCAGCGCTCCTCCGCAAGACAAGCAACACGTTTTTTCACTTAAATAGGTGTATCTTTTATTTATTGCATCTACATCCATTTTTCTATTTGTTTTGTGCAAAGATAACAATTTATTTTTTTAATTTTAGGGTGCAAAGATACTACATTTTTTTGTATTAGAATAATATCACTACTTAAATTATTTTGTTATCACTAAAATAATTTCTATCTTTGGCATTAAAATATGTTTTTACAAAAATGATATTTAAAGGAAAATTCCCTAAAAAATACGCCAAAGAGCTTTTTACCGACAGTGATAAAGTGTTGCAATTTATTTCTGAAATAAAATGGCAAGAAGGTTTTGTATGTCGTAAGTGCGGGAACACAAATTATTGCGAAGGAAAAACACCTTATTCGCGTCGCTGCACTCGATGCAAAAAAGAAGAATCGGCTTCTGCCCACACATTATTTCACAACATAAAATTCCCTATTAATAAGGCATTTTACATAGCTTACAATGTTTGTATTCTTCATAAAGATTTTTCATCATATAATTATGCCGAACAACTTGATATAAATCAAATGACGTGTTGGAAGTTTAAAAGACGAATTCTAAAATGTGTTGAAAATAATTCATCTAATCGAAAAGACAAAATAGAATCTATACTTCTAACAAATACTTTTGAGTAATATTCATCATAAAAATGGATTTCACATAAACAATTAATTTTAAATCTGTATGGCAAAAGTATTAATTTTAGGAGCAGGCATTTCGGGACACACTGCAGCATTAATAGCACGCCGAAAATTGCCTAAGAAACACGAAATTATCGTGGTTAGCCCTAATAGCAATTATCAATGGGTTCCATCCAATATTTGGGTTGGAGTAGGATTAATGAAAACTAAACAGGTGATTTTTCCCTTAGCCCCAGTTTACAAACGACTTGGCATTACTTTCAAACAAGCAAAAGCCATTTCCATTCATCCTGAAGGAAATAAAGAGGGAGTAAATTCATACGTAAATATTCAATATGTTACTGGAGACAAAAAAGATCAAACTGAAAACGTTGAATATGACTATTTGATTAATGCAACAGGACCAAAACTTAATTTTGCCGCAACCGAAGGACTCGGACCCGACAAAAATTCACTTTCTGTTTGTACCTACGATCACGCTGCACACACTTGGGAAAATCTTCAAAAAAGTCTTGAAAAAATGGAACACGGTGAAAAACAACGTTTTCTTATTGGAACAGGACACCCAATGGCAACTTGTCAAGGAGCAGCATTTGAATATGCTCTTAATATTGCTTTTGAAGTAGACAAAAGAAAGCTTCATAAATTTGCCGAAATTATTTGGATTTCAAACGAATATGAGTTAGGTGATTTTGGGATGGGCGGCGCTTATGTGAAACAAGGCGGATATGTTACTCCAACCAAAATTTTTTCTGAATCCATCTTGAAGGAATACGGCATTCGCTGGATTACAGGTGCCGGAATTACTAAGGTTGAACCGGGTATAGCTCACTATGAAACACTTACAGGAGAAAAATTAACACAAGAATTTGATTTTGCCATGCTTATTCCTGCATTTGCAGGAGTAGGATTAAAAGCGTATGACAAATCCGGCACGGATATTACCGACAAAATGTTTGCTCCTAACGGACTAATGAAAGTAGATGCTGATTACACTCCAAAACCTTACGAAGAATGGAAAGCTTCTGATTGGCCTTCAGTGTATATTACTCCAAATTACGACAATATTTTTGCCTGTGGTATTGCTTTCGCCCCTCCTCATACAATTTCCAAACCTATGAAAAATCCCAATGGAACGATGATTACTCCTACTCCACCTCGAACCGGAATGCCTTCAGGAGTAATGGGACGTATTGTAGCTGAGAATGTTGTAGAACAAATCAAAACAGGCAAGAAAGAATTTAAGCATCGAGCTTCTATGGCAAAAATGGGAGCAGCGTGTATTGTATCAGCCGGTTATGGAATTCGACACGGAAAAGCTGCTGTAATGACCGTTTATCCTATTGTACAAGATTGGGAAAAATATCCCAAATGGGGGCGAGATATAGGATATACTGTGGGAGAAGTTGGACTTGCCGGACATTGGATGAAATTATTTATGCATTATATGTTTATGTACAAAGCAAAAGCATTGCCTCTTTGGTGGATGATACCGGAATAAAACAATTTACGGTAGAATTAAATAAAAAAACAAGCAAAAAACAAAAATATAAGATATAAATTTATGGAAACAAAAGAACCTATTGACAGCAGGGAATATACTGTTCCTTATAGTCAGACATCATTTGCTACAGAACCTACAAAATGGACAAAGTTTGTAAGAACTTGCATTCTTTATCAAATTATTCGCTTTTTTGTATTAAATCTGAAAATTATGCGTATTGTAGTAGGAGGACACTCATAGATTTTACCAATCAAAATGTTTAAATTCAAGAAATGCCGATTTGATAAAATTTTCAAATCGGCATTTCTCTTTAAAACAAACAACCTAAACCTAAAAATGAACGATTTGAATCGTTTTGTCTTTCATAACAACTTCCACAGATTGACCATCCTTTGAAATTATAACTTTACTAATCGGAATTAATTCTTCTTTTCCCCACTTTTCACCTGATTTTTTCCATAATTGTAAAGTAATATAAATTTTTTCGCGATTTTTCTCTGAAACAAAACTGTCAGCCATATTAATTACAGTACTATTGACGCTTTCAGGATGAAGATTTTTGACATGTATAAATTCCAACTTTCCTGTATTATTCCAGGAAACCATTGCTAATTGATATTCTCCATTATCAATAATATTTACTCTTTGTCCTTTTATTTTTTTTGTAATTTCTTGAATGGGGTTATTTTTTTCAGGCAAAGCGTAATGTCCCAATCGAATATCAACGTCAATCGGTGAAATAATTTTATCTACACGTAATATCCCGTTTGACAAGGGAATATCAGCCAATTTAAATTTAATATTAGGATTAGTTTCTATCTCCGCATCCCGATAATATATGCCATTTTCAAACTTCTTAAAAGTATACAATCTCAATGTTTCCCACTTATTTTCTGGGTTTTTAATCACATAATTCATTGCAACTTCTCCATTTTCTCCATCTGCCTGCCAAGGAAAAGCTGAATTATATGCAAGTCGATTATAATTTTCGGTACTTCTAAATAATTGCCAATCATCTTTTACTTTTTCGTGACACCAAGCACGTATTTCTGAAACACCACTATTAGGATAATTAGTGATTAATATGTTAGATTCTTTTTGAAAATGATTGTACACATTGCCTTTTTTCATTTCGTTTTCCCAAGGACCTAAATTTTCTTTACTTGTCCAAAAAAGGTTATTAGCAGGCAGAAATAATCCTAAAAATGCTTTTCCCATCCAAAACACACTTCCACGACAACTATAAATTTGCACTGCAGGTTCAAAAGCTCCATAAAAACCAAGTGTGGGAATTCTATCTTTTAAGAAGTTAGGATTTTCAAGAAACTGCAACAAAGTTTCGGAAGCAATTTTGCGCATCCAACCCAGATTTATATTCGGTTCGTTCAATGTTCCCATAAACGGAAAAATTCCAATAGATGCAAAACGATACGAAATACTTCGCCCCCACATTATCATCTTTCCATTTCTGTCAAACATATACGGGTAAGAATAAACAGCATCTTTAAAATTACTCAAAAACTGCTTTGCTATTTCAGGATAATACTTGTTTCCAAAAAAAGTTGACCACAAAGTGCCATACAACTGATACGCCCACATACTATAATAATCGTATGCAGGATGATCATTGTACCAACCTTCTCCACGATAATCTTCCAGAGATTTTTGCAAATATTCAATCAAAAGTTTATCATTTATATGGTACCCTTGTTGTTTAAAAAAGCTCAGTATAAAAATATTAAAAAATTTCCAGTTGGAAGAAATGGTAGGACCATCTCCATAACTTATCATCACAGCTTTCAGCGAATCTTTCTGTGATTGTGTAAGAGGTTCCCATATAATTTCAGGAATGGTAAAAAGCGAAATTGCTAAAGCGCCAAATTCAACCAGATTTTGGTGAGGTCCGCCATTCTCGCCTCTATGTTTTATGTAGCTCGAACTCTGTGGATTGATTAAATTACAAATTTGGTGACGGTAATAATCTGCAACTTTGACATTATTTATTTCCAAATCGGGATTTTGCTTCAACAATGGAGCTGCTACAAATAAAGTACGGCAAAGACCTTCTAATTTTTCGGTGGATATTTGCGAATCTTTTGTAGGATAACTTTTCCCAGGTTGTTTTGGAAACTTCATCGGATCGTCCAGTGTGTGAACGTAACTAAATGCGCCTTCAAGCAAATATTGCGCAGCATCAAACCAATGTTGACGAGTCATTCCGGTATATGGACTTAATGTATAATCCGGATTCTTGATTTTGAAAATATTGGAAGAACTAAATTTTGATTGGCTTTGTGCCAAAAGAGATAGTCCAAGAAAAAAGAAAAAAATAAATGTAAACTGTGGTCTTTTCATAACAAACTTTTATCCGCTATGCGTTTTTAATGTATTCGCCAAAGTTATTCATATAATTTCGTTCAAAAGTAAAAAAACAAGTCAAACAAGTTGATTATATTCTCATTCACCTTGAATTTTAAAAAATAAGCGAGGAATATTTTAAAAAAATCCTCGCTTTCAAATTTTCATTACTTATCACTTTTGATATACGCGTACATAATCTATCTCATATCGAGAAGGAAACTTTGTATGAGAAGGATCGCCTCCATTATTCCCACCAATCGCTAAATTTAGAAGAATATAATGTGGCTGATGAAATGGTTGTGAACCGTCAGGATTTTTCATTTTTTCTACGGAAACAGTGTTTAATAATTCATCATCTAAAAAGAGACGAATATAATCTTTGTCCCAATCCATTCGCCATATATGAAATTTCTTTATCCAATTTTTGTCTTTGTCAACAAAATTTTTTACCGGTATTGTTTTACTGTCCCACTTTGCAACATATTCTTTTTCGGTTCCTGTAGCTACGTTTGCCAAAATATGTGAAGTTCCATTTATCGGATAACATTCCATTATATCAATTTCGCCATTGCGAGCCCACTGACCTTCTACACCCAACGTCCATATTGCAGGCCAAAGTCCTTCGAGCGTATCGATACGCGCACGAATCTCAAAACGACCGTATAAGAATTCTTTCTTGCCTCTTGTATTTATGCTTGATGATGTATAGTCTGCAAATTCCCGGTTTTTTCTCCAATTATTTGAACCGACTTGATAATTAGAATTTGCTTTTTTTTCGTGTCGCGCTTCAATAATTAAGATACCGTTTTTACAAGAAGTATTTTCTTCTTGATACCATTGCGCTTCGTTGTTTCTGACAAAGCCATGCTCAAAATTCCAATATTCATCATTCAATTTTCCATTTACATCAAATTCATCTTTCCAAACAAGTTTCCAATCATTATTAGGTTGAGAAAATACGGGAAAGATAAACATCGTAAATAAAAGCATTAAGAATATTTTCATTCCTTTTGTATTTTTCATAATATTTGGTTTTTGAATTTATCTAAATCATTTGCGAACAAAAATGTATTTTAAGGTTTTATCTTGGTTTTAAGTCCGATAAGAGCCATATTTGTAATTTTAGTAACATCGGAATAGACACCAAATGTATATGCTATTGAATCTGACGATTTTAATGCAATTAAATCTACCGGCAATACTACCAAGGAGTAATTATTATTGAATAAAAATCTGCCGGTTTTATAATTCAAACTTTTAAATAAACCTTTTAAAGAATCTGGAATTTGTGTTTTTATTGCAGTAGAGTCATTTACGTTATAATCAAATTCAGTCAATTGATTATAATACGCATTCATTATTACACTTATTTTTAAGGTGTCACCTACATGTAAAGAATCAATGCGTACAATATTGATATCACTAGTGTTTTTAAAGTATAAAAGACTATCGGAGTTTAATTTTGCCGGATTATTAAAAAAAATTGAAGGGGTGTTTTCCGAATACCCGTCTCCTAAATTGCAAGAAAGAAAACCGAGAGTAAAAGCCATTATTAGAAATAAAAATAATTTTTTCATAATAAATTCTGGATTAAAATGTTTACTAATTAATTACAAAAATCACACCACAAATAAGTTAAAACCAAAAAAGAGATTCAGCATTAATCACTTTTGAACCTCTTTTTCGATAATTTTAGTCGGGATGACAAGATTCGAACCTGCGACCTCTACGTCCCGAACGTAGCGCGCTACCAACTGCGCCACATCCCGCTTTATTTTATGTCGCAAAATTAATGTATTTTTGTGAAAAAATACTGGAAAATACAGGAAATTTATTGCTGGCTGAATTTGTCCCAAGTAAATAACTGACTATGAATTAATTAAAATTTATTATGCGATATCGAAAAAATTTTTTCATTTCTCGCTCTTTTTTAAATATTTTTATTGATTTTTTCCTATCTTTGCAAAAATTTTAATAATAACAAGTTTATGATAGAAGGGGCGATCCAATTTTACCTTGAAAAACACAATTTTAATACATTCAATCTTAAAGCAGTTCTTTTTGATATGGATGGAGTACTATACGATTCAATGAGACACCATTCAGAAGCCTGGGTAAAAGCGATGATAGAATCAGGATTACCTTTTACGCATTACGACGCT
Organism: uncultured Paludibacter sp.; assembly: GCA_900498215.1. GTDB lineage: Bacteria > Bacteroidota > Bacteroidia > Bacteroidales > Paludibacteraceae > UPXZ01. Next base: position 556,897 of record LR026962.1, read on the forward strand.
TATATAAATGAAGGCAGAACAGGCACCGCGACTATTAATAGTGTTTTCGTAAAATTAAATGGACGTGAAGCGGCAGAAGATGAAAAACAGGCTATTTATGCTTTAAAATCAAAATATTTTGAAGAACTCGGAGAACCTATACAAATGCCTTACGCTTATGATATATTGAAGAAACTCAAAGCAAAAGGATTAAAAATTATGGTAGTAACCGGTTCTGCCCAGCCTTTGCTTATTGAAAGTTTAACTTTACATTTTCCGGATATGTTCACCAAAGACGATGTTATTTCCGCTTTTGATGTTTCCAATGGGAAACCTCATCCTGAGCCTTATTTAAAAGCATTGGAAAGAGCCGGAATAAAACCGTGGGAGGCTGTAGTTATTGAAAATGCACCTATGGGAGTTTTGGCGTCATCTACAGCACAAATTTTTACCATTGGAGTAAATACAGGACCATTGGAACCCGTAATTTTAACTCAAAATGGAGCAAATATAGTACTTTTAAGCATGAAAGAACTTTTTGAGAAATGGGATGAATTTCATTTTGAGAAAACATATAAAATGAAATAACGCCAAAAAAATTGCACTTTACAACATCAAATTATGAAACGTTCTTTATTTTTATCACTGTTATTTTTTATTGCTCTTGGAAATAGTTTTGCAGCTGAAACAGACTCATTAAAAAAATTCTCACCAAAAATTGAAGGTACTATTCGTGCAAAATACGAATATAACACAAGCGTAGAAGCACACAGATTTCAGGTTCGTAATGCGCGCTTTAGCATAAACGGGAATTTTAGTCCTATAGTGTTTTACAAAGCAGAAATCGATCTTTCTGATGAAGGAGAAACAAAAATGCTTGATGCATATATACGTATGAAACCTTCCGATTGGTTTACTTTTACGCTGGGACAGCAAAAAATTCCTTTTAGTACCGATAATCTTCGTTCTCCTCATCAACTTTATTTTGCAAACCGTTCATTTATTGGGAAACAAATCACCGGACTTCGTGATGTTGGAGCTACCGTTATGTTTTCCGATAAACATTTTACACCCTTATCTTTACAATTAGGCGTTTATAATGGAGAGGGACTTTACAATCAACAGGAATGGAAAAAGGAAATGTGCTACGTTGCACGGTTTGAGATTTTTCCTGTTAAAGAATTAGAAATCAGTTTAAACTATAATTCTATTAAACCTGAATACTATCGAATGCATTTTTTTGACATAGGCGCATATTTACAAGTTGATGGATGGCATTTTGATACAGAGTTTGTTTATAAAGAATACGAACAGAATTTCTTTACTTCGACCAAGGCTTTTTTTATTTTTGGAGCGTATGACATCAAAATAAATAAACCAAATTTATCAAAAATAACTCCGTTGGCGCGTTATGATATGATGACCGATAATAACAAAGGTTACGTAAATTCAAACGGAGAATATGTAGCGGATTACATTGCACGCTCACGTTTTACGGGAGGATTGACATTAAGTTTAAATAAACCCTTTTTGAATGATATACGTTTAAATTACGAAAAATATTTTTATGGTGACGGAATTACAAATAAAGATGATAAATTTGTAGCTGAATTTGTTGTAAGATTTTAACCGTCTCGGAATAAATCGTAATTTAAATTGAAAATAGAATGGAAACAGTTAAATATCCTTCCAAAGAGCAATGGATGGAATTGGTAAAACGTCCTGTATTTGATTATTCTACATTATTTGAAAAGGTTCAAAACATACTCGATAATGTAAAATCTAACGGAGATAGCGCCTTAATAAAATACACCAAAGAATTCGATAAGGTTGAAATTGATTCATTAGAAGTTACCAAACAAGAAATTGAGGACGCCGTAAATTCCATTCCAATTCCATTAAAAGAAGCCATTGAAATGGCGCGCCGTAATATTTGGAAATTTCACAACGAACAAATTTTTGAGTCGAAAGAAATACAAACTTCACCCGGCGTTTATTGTTGGCAAAAAGCTGTTCCTATCGAAAAAGTTGGATTATATATTCCGGGAGGAAGCGCGCCGCTTTTTTCAACAGTATTGATGTTGGCAATTCCGGCACAAATTGCAGAATGTAAAGAAATTATACTTTGTACACCGCCTAATTCTGAAGGAAAAATTCATCCCGCAATATTATACGCGGCAAAAGTTTCAGGCGTTCACAGAATTTTCAAAGTGGGCGGAACACAAGCTATTGCAGCTATGGCTTACGGAACACAAACTGTGCCTAAAGTTTATAAAATTTTTGGTCCCGGAAATCAATATGTAACCGCAGCCAAACAACTTGTTTCGTTAAAAGATGCAGCCATCGATATGCCTGCCGGACCTTCTGAAGTTATGATTATTGCAGACGAAACAGCAAATCCGGCTTATGTTGCAGCCGATATGCTTTCACAAGCGGAACACGGCGCTGACAGTCAAGCAATTTTAGTTACCGTAAACGAAGAATTTTGTGATTTGGTTAAAGAACAAATTGAACTTCAGTTAGAAGCCCTTCCCAGAAAAGAATTTGCAAAAAAAGCGTTGGAGCACAGCAAAATAATTGTATTTAAAACGTTGGAGGAAGCTGTTGAATTCTCAAACGAATATGCTCCGGAACATTTAATTATCTCTACACGATATCATATGGGCGTTTCGGAATATATTACCAACGCAGGTTCGGTATTTTTAGGAAATTACGCACCAGAAAGCGCCGGCGATTATGTTTCGGGAACAAATCATACACTTCCTACCAATGGCTATGCTAAAATGTACAGTGGCGTAAATTTGGACAGTTATACGCGTAAAATTACCTTTCAACAACTCACTCCGGAAGGTTTGACAAATATTAGTAATGCTATTATTTTGATGGCTGAAAATGAAGGACTTACAGCGCACGCCAATGCCGTAAATGTGAGATTGGAAAAGGAATAATTTGCTCCCTAAATCCCTCTCAGGGGGAATATCAAATAAAAATCATTTTTTGAAAACAATGAAAAATACTCAGGATAAAAATTCTTCAAATAAAAATTTAAATAAAACCAAACTCCCCCTTCAGGGAGCTGGGGGGCAGACTTTGTTACGCAAAAATATTTCCTCATTAAAACCCTACTCCTGCGCTCGAGACGAGTTTAAAGGAGAAGCATCGGTGTATTTGGATGCCAACGAAAATCCGTACAATGCGCCTTACAATCGCTATCCAGACCCATTGCAATTGGAAGTGAAGGAGCAAATTTCAAAAATTAAAAATGTTCCTGTTGAAAAAATTTTTCTTGGAAATGGCAGCGATGAAGCAATTGATTTGGTTTACAGAGCTTTTTGCGAACCGCGAATAGACAATGTCGTAGCGATTGAACCCACGTATGGTATGTACAAGGTTTGCGCCGATATTAACGATGTTGAATATCGTAAAGTTCTCTTAAACAATAATTTTCAATTTACTGCGGAAGAATTATTAGCGAAAACCGATGAAAACACCAAAGTAATTTGGCTTTGTTCGCCAAACAATCCTACGAGCAACAGCTTAAAAAGAGAAGAAATTATTAAAACAGTGGAAAATTTTCAGGGAATTGTAGTATTGGACGAGGCATATATTGATTTTTCATCACAAAAAAGTTTTTCATCCGAACTCGAAAAATATCCGAATTTAATCGTTCTTCAAACGTTCTCTAAAGCATGGGGAAATGCAGGAGTTCGACTGGGGTTGGCTTACGCATCGGAAGAGATTATAGCCGTTTTCAATAAAATAAAATACCCGTACAATGTAAATATTCTTACCCAAAAACATATTCTTGAAATATTGAAAGACGAAAATCAAATCAAGAATTGGGTTGAAATTTTATTAAAAGAACGCACAAGATTAGCAGAAAATCTTTCCAAACTATCTTTAGTGCAAAAAATATATCCTACCGATGCCAATTTTGTTTTGGTGAAAGTAGAAAATGCAAACGATATTTATAACAAACTGGTAACCAAAGGAATAATTGTTAGAAACAGAAATACAGTTTCATTATGTATGGGTTGTTTGAGAATTACTGTAGGCACGCCGAAAGAAAATGATACGTTGATTGAAGAATTAATAAAAATAAATTTATAATTTTACAGTCGGTATAAAATTTTATTCGCTTCTCAAAAGTAATTCTATTTTAATTCATTATTTTCAGTATTTACTTGGATATTGAAAGTAATTTTTAAACTAAAATACTATGGATTGAAAATCCATAGGTTTAATATGCGAATGAAATTCGCCAATAACTCTATAAAGTATGAATATCTTTTATAATATCATCATCATTCTAATATCCAACCATCTGTTGGAGTATTGGGTTTGTCCTTATGATGATCAAGATATTCTTGTACCATTTCATCTGTTATTCTCCCAATACTCCAAGCACCATAACCTACTGACCAAAAATGTTGACCCCAATAACGCTTCTTCAACTCTGGATACTCTTGTTGTAAAAGATGAGAAGTGCGACCTTTCAACTTTTTCACTAATACACTTATGCTCAAAGAGGGAGGATATTCAACATGAATGTGAACATGATCTTTACTTACTACCCCTTTTAATATCTTTACATTTTCACTATTACACGTCTGAATTATCAAATCACGGCAACGAGATTGTATATCACCTCGCAAAACGTGATAACGATATTTTGTTATCCAAACGATATGAACACTCAAATTGCTTACTGTGTGAGAACTATTCCTATTTTCCATACAGCAAATATAGAAAATTTATAGAAACTAAAAGTAACCGCAATAAAATTGCGGGGTTTTAACCAATTACTGAAAAATAAAAATCTCAAATACTACAATATGAAAAAAATCATTCTAACCCTTGCCGCTTCTTTAATGCTCTTTTCGGCTTTTGCCGCTTCTAAAAAATCAATCACTCCTCCCGAACTTTGGATGTTTGGACCGGTTAATATTTACAAGCCCGTAATGCTCGACAGTACCGATGTGAAAGGAAATAAATATACCGATGAAAATTTACTTTCCACTAATATTAATTTCCCTGAACAGCAGAAGTTTACAACCGTTCTCCGTCCTGATACAACCGGATATTACAATTTACCGAAAGCGGAAAATAATGCATTTTATTTAATTTCATTTTATATTTCAGGAAATAAATACGGAAAAGGTAAAATCACGGTAAAATCGCCCGACCGTTTTGAATTATATATTGACGACAAAAAAGAAGCCGACAAAAAAACGGTGGAAGATACGCTGAAAAACGCTAAATCTGCCGATGCCGATTTGAAAGGAGATATAAATGGTGCAAGAATTATGTTGAAACTTCTGGCGCAACCACAATCCAAAATTTCAACTACGTTTCAATTGACTATTACTCCGGATGAAAAAGATACGGCAAATCATTATTTTGTTTCAAACAGCTTTTTAAGACGAATGACGATTGAAGACGTGCTGGTTGGAAAACGCGTAACATCCACTTCCATTTCTCCAAGCGGACGATTTATTTTAATGAAATTTACTACTACGAATGAAGATGGAAAAACGCAAAAATCCGTTCAAATTTTCGATACAAAACAGAAAAAAAATATTTTAGACGAAATTGATAACAGAAATCAGTTGGATTGGATGCCAAAATCAGACAAACTGTATTATTTTGAAAGCGACGATGAAGGTTTCAATATGTATTTATTTGATCCGTTAAATGCTGATAAAAAACTGATAGCCAAAAATATACCTTTCGAGAACTTTACAATTTCTCCCGATGAAAAAACACTGTATTACACAAAAAAACAAACTTGGGAAGAAAAAACTCCTGAAGGATTAACCCGTTTGTTTTCTCCTGAAGACCGTCAGGATTATTATCGCAATCGTTATCAAATTTATCAGTATCAAATAGAAAACGGCATTTCGCAGCAAATCACATTCGGAAAAAATTCTTCACGTATTCAAGACATAAGTAAAGACGGTAAATATTTATTGTTTTCTGTAAGCGAAGAAAATTTAACCCAACGACCTTTTTCTAAAATGTCTCTTTATAAATTGAATTTGGAAACAATGCGTTCTGAAACAATTTGGAAAGACAATTTTTTCGTAAGCGGAGTTGAATTTTCTCCCGACGGAAAACAACTTTTAATCGCAGGTGCGCCCGAAGCTTTTGATGGAATCGGAATAAATATTGAGAAAGGACAAACATCCAACACATACGATACACAATCGTATATTATGGATTTATCAACGAAAAAAGTAGAACCAATCACAAAAAAATTCAATCCTTCCATCGAATCTCAATCGTGGAATCCGTTGGATAATTGTATTTATTTCAGAGTAGAAGAAAAAGATTATCTAAATGTATATCGTTACACACCTGTAACTAAAAAATTTGAAAAACTCCCTTTAAAAGAAGATTTAATCAAAACTTTTAGTTTAGCGGAAAACGGTTTTTATGCAAGCTATACCGGCTCAAGCGCAAAAAATTCTTTACGCGCTTATGTTTTGAATTTGAAGGACTTAAAATCAGAGTTAGTTTCCGATCCTTATGCAGAAAGACTTTCAAAATTGGATTTGGGAGAAATAAAAGATTGGAATTTTATAAACGAAACAGGCGATACCATTCAGGGACGCTTTTATCTTCCTCCACATTTCGACCCGCTGAAAAAATATCCGATGATTGTGTATTATTATGGTGGAACAAGTCCTACACAACGTACATTTGAGAGCACTTATCCTTTAAATGTATATGCAGCTATGGACTATGTAGTTTATGCGATAAATCCAAGCGGAACAACCGGTTTCGGGCAAAAATTTTCGGCACGCCACGTAAATGCGTGGGGTAAATATACAGCTGACGAAATTATAGAAGGAACACAGCAATTCGTAGCATCACATCCTTATGTTGACGGTAAAAAAGTAGGTTGTATCGGCGCTTCGTATGGAGGATTTATGACACAATATTTACTTACAAAAACCGATATTTTTGCCGCAGGAGTTTCACACGCGGGAATCAGCGCTTTATCAAGTTATTGGGGCGAAGGTTTTTGGGGGTACACATACAGCGCAGGCGCAAGTGCGGGAAGTTATCCGTGGAATAATCCGAAACTTTATACGGAACAAAGTCCGTTGTTCAATGCTGACAAAATAAACACTCCTCTCCTACTTTTACACGGAACTGCCGATACCAATGTTCCTCCCGGAGAAAGTATTCAAATGTACACCGCATTAAAATTACTCGGAAAACCTGTAGAATTTATCCAAGTAAAAGACGAAAATCACATTATTCTTAACTTCCAAAAACGAATTAACTGGAATCATAGTATTTACGCTTGGTTTGCAAAATGGTTGAAAGATGATTCTACTTGGTGGAAAGAATTATATCCGGAAAGTAAGTAAAAAATAAATAAAGGCGGAACTTTTGAAATTCCGCCTTTTATTTTGGAGAAAAATATTTTATTCAAAAACCACCGTACTGTTTTTGTATGCCAAAATTTTTCGTTCAATATGTTTTCCTACAGCACGTGAAAGAACAATTTTTTCCAAATCGCGCCCTTTCCGAACAAGTTCATCAATATTATCCTTGTGCGAAATGCGAGTTACATCTTGTTCAATAATAGGACCGGCATCCAAATCTGTAGTAACATAATGACTGGTGGCGCCTATAATTTTCACACCGCGTTCGTGTGCTGCATGATAAGGTTTTGCCCCTGCAAATGCCGGTAGAAACGAGTGATGGATATTTATAACTTTATTCGGATAATTTTGAATAAACTCAGGCGACAGCACCTGCATATATCGCGCTAACACGCAAAATGTGATTTTATGTTTTTTCAGCAATTCTAATTCTTTTGCTTCCTGTTCCGCTTTATTTTCTTTCGTGATGGGAAAAACGTAATAGTCTATTCCAAATTGCTTGGCAACAGGTTCCATATCGGGATGATTACTAATAATAAGCGGTATTTCTACGTTCCACTCACCTGCTGCATAACGCGACAATAAATCGTACAAACAATGTGATAATTTCGATACGAAAATAGCCATTCTTGGTTTAGTATCCGAAAAATAAAGTCGGAAGTTCATAGAGAAACGTACAGCAATCAATGTTGAAAAATATTCTTCAATTTTGTCCTTCGGGATCTGAAACTGTGTCAAATCCCATTCAATACGCATAAAAAACACTTTCTCTTCACGATTAACGTATTGGTCAAGATATAGTATATTTCCTTTGTGTTGGTTGATAAATTCGGTAACAGTAGCCAAAATTCCCGGCTTATCCGGACAGTGAATCAACAATACGGCAACATTTTCATTCTTATTCATCTAAATATCACATTTTTAATTAAAATCATCTGCAAAGATAACATTTTAATCCGAATTCGTTATTTATTATTTCAAATTGTATTATTTAAATCAATAAAAAAACATTTTTTTTATTAGTATAAGTTACACATTCATTTTTTTCCAAACTTTTTCAATTGTATTTATATTGCGGGAAGTAAATTTATTTTTCAACGATTTTTGTCCGAGAATTTTTGAAAATTCACCGTCAAGTGTACTTCCTTTGGATACTTGCCAATAAAAAATATTGTTTACAATTTTGGCTTTCTCATTTACAGATTTTTTTACGGTTGTAAATCGATTGAGAAGTTCAACTTCAAATCCATTTTCGGTTATAAATACGTAGATATGAGAATTTTCATCCGGTATAAAAGGATTGGAATCAAGCATTTGCTGTATTTTTTCCGCTGATTTTATAAATAAAAAAGCATCATACGAAAAATATTCAGACATTGCTTTTTCTAACTTTTTTCTCAAAATATCTTTTTGTAAATCAGAAAAAAACACAATATTTCCACTTGCCAAAACAGAGGCTGTGTTTCTCATTCCGCTATTTTCAAATACCGAAATTACCTCCGACATTTTCATATTTGTACCCTTTACGTTTACACCGCGAAGAAAAGCACAATAAATTTTATCCATACCCCCAAAGATTTTAATACAAAAAAGAAACTGTTTCAACAACTAAATTGTTTGAAACAGTTCTTTATTTTCAATTATATATGATTTAACAATCAATAGAATACATTTTTTAAAATTCGCTATCAGAGGATGAAAAGTAAATAATTTATGAAAAAGATGATTTTTATTTCCAATTAACCGATAAATTACGAATTTCAATAAATCCATTTCCCACATTTAATTTCATATAGTCAAACATTTTTACACTGGGAAGAACTTCATTAAAGCCCACCACCGCTTTTACGTTTATTCCTGTTGGTAAATCTACACAATCGCCTGCACACGATTCTGATTTATAAGAGTTTCCATCAGAATCAACAGCCATAGAATTCCCGCTGCAACTTCCGCCTATGCAAATATGTTCATTTGTACCTTTATTTTTTACTTTCAAAGTAATTTCTATACGTTGCTTCGCACTGTCGCCTGCGCAATTCACAAGTTCAATATCATATTTTGATGTTAATGAGTTTGTTAAAGATGTCTGTTTTATTTCAGATAATGCTGTTATTGGATTTTCGGCAAGGGCTGCATCCCATTTCAAAGGAATATTTCTCAATTCTACTACTCCGTAACTTTTTAGGTTTAATTTTATAACTTCCAAACTTTTTACTGAAGGTAAAACTTTTTCAAACTCCACCATAACCTTTACTGGAATTCCCGTAGGAAAATCCTTACAATCTCCTGCACATTTGTTTGGTTTATAACTGTTTCCTTCGTTATCTACCGCTAATGAACTTCCTCCACAACTTCCTCCAACACACATATTAGACTCATTTGTTCCTTTGTTGGTTATTTTTAAATAAACCTGAAATTTTTGTTCAGCAGAATTTCCAATACAATCTACAAACTCCACTTTAAAACGCGTAGAAATAGGATTTACGACAAATGATTCATCTGTCATATTAATACCGGTAGTTGCTTCACCTACTTTTTTTAAAAACGAACCAAACTTTGAACTTTTTTTCTGGGTTTTGGTGTTTTGATTGTCTTGGGCATTTACAAGAACCAAATTGCTACATAAAAATATGAATGTAACAACAGCATACATTAAATTTCTTTTTTTCATAAATACAAAAAAATTAAGAGTTAGTAACTATAATGCTTAAAATCAAATATTTACACTCAAGAAATCTTAAATTTTAACATAAAAGATATTTATTTTTACAAAATTGCTATAAAGTTATAAGAATAAAACAGCGCAAAAAACAAATTTAAGTTAATTATATCTAACAGAACAGACTGCAAAATATTTCAAAAAATAATGATTATTGCTTTTTTATTTGATTTTGCAAACTCCACTTTGCAAAATCAAAATATTTATACTATTTTTGTGGTGAAATTTGTGTAAAATGGAATCTTTCTATAAAACCCACAAGCATTTGGTAGAAAACGTCCAATCGCCAGTAAGACGCTTGTTGATGGACGAAATTGACTGGACAAAACGATTGATAGGAATAAAAGGAAGTCGTGGCGTAGGAAAAACCACGTTTTTACTTCANTTTGCCAAAGAATATTTTGGAGCCGAAAATCGCAATTGTTTGTATGTGAATTTCAATAATTTCTACTTTGCAGGCCATACGCTAACAGAATTTGCTGAAAAATTTCATAAAAACGGAGGAAAAACCCTCCTTTTAGACCAAATGTTCAAGTACGAAAATTGGTCGCAGGAGCTACGTTATTGTTATGATAATTTCCCCGAACTCCAAATTATTTTTACGGGTTCTTCCGTTATGCGTTTATTAGAAGATAATACTGATTTACAAGATGTTGTAACTTCTTATAATTTACGTGGATTTTCTTTTAGAGAATATTTGAATTTACAAACGAATCAAAATCTGCCGGCATATTCTTTAACTGAAATTCTTCATAATCACAGAAAAATTGCTACGGACATTTGTGAGATAGTAAATCCTTTAGAGCATTTTGAATCATATCTTCATCACGGATATTATCCTTTTTATTTGGAACACAGAAATTATTCCGAGAATTTGTTGAAAACAATGAATATGATGCTCGAAGTAGATATTTTATTAATAAAACAGATTGATATTAAATATTTACCTAAAATAAGAAAACTGCTTTACATCATTCTTCAGAACGCACCTAACTCATTAAATGTCAGTCAATTAAGCGATGAAATAGAAACATCGAGATTAACTGTAATGAATTATATTAAATATTTACAAGATGCCCGGTTGATAAATCTATTGTATGCCTCAGGAGAAAGTTTTCCTAAAAAGCCGAGAATGTTTTACCTGCAAAATACCAATTTAATGCACGTTTTATCTCTCAAAGAAGTAGATATAGATAACGAACGAAGAACATTTTTATACAACACGCTTCAATCGCGACACAGAATCAATCTTGGCAAACAACATGGTGATTTTCTCGTAGATAACTTGTTTAATATTAAATATTTAAAAAACGAAAAAATAAAAAATAAAACCAATTTAAAACTTATCTTTGCAGTAAATGATATGCTTATTGGTTATAAAAATAGAATTCCGCTTTGGCTTTTAGGATTTCTTCATTAGTATTGAGAAATAGAGCATTCCGATTACTATCAGGAAAAAAATTCAAAATCAGAAATAAAATAAACTAATTAACTAAATAAAAGATATGACAAAAGAAAAGAAATTTTTAACATGTGACGGGAATCAGGCAGCAGCGCATATCGCATATATTTTTAGCGAAGTAGCCGCAATTTATCCTATCACGCCATCTTCTACAATGGCAGAATATGTAGATGAATGGGCAGCTTCGGGGCGCAAAAACATGTACGGTGAAAAAGTACAGGTTCAAGAAATGCAATCGGAAGCTGGAGCTGCAGCAGCAATGCACGGAGCTTTACAGGCAGGAGCTTTAACTACTACTTTTACCGCTTCGCAAGGATTATTGCTAATGATACCAAATATGTATAAAATGGCAGGAGAATTACTTCCTGGCGTATTTCATGTTTCTGCACGTGCCATTGCTGCACAGGCATTATCCATTTTTGGCGACCATCAGGATGTAATGGCTGTACGTCAAACGGGTTGTGCATTATTTGCCACAGGTTCTGTTCAGGAAGTAATGGATTTGGCTTCCGTAGCTCACTTAGCAGCAATCAAAACACGTGTTCCTTTCGTACATTTCTTTGATGGTTTCCGCACTTCACACGAAATTCAAAAAATTGAAGAAATTGATCAAGATGCTGTAGTTGGTTTAATTGACCAAAATGCATTACAAGTATTTCGTGATCGTGCATTAAATCCTATGAATCCCGTAGCGAGAGGAACAGCTCAAAATCCTGATATTTATTTCCAATCGCGCGAAGCAGCTAATCCGTTTTATGATGTAATTCCTGAGGTTGTTGAAGATTATTTAAATAAATTAGCTGAAATTACCGGACGTAAATACGGATTATTTGATTACTACGGCGCTCCTGATGCCGACCGAGTTGTAATTGCAATGGGTTCTGCAACGGAAGCTATCCGCGAAGGAATTGATCATTTGAATGCTCAAGGAGAAAAAGTAGGATTAATTACCGTTCACTTATATCGTCCGTTCTCTGCAAAACATTTCTTATCAGTACTTCCAAAATCAGCTAAACGTGTTTGCGTGCTCGATCGCACAAAAGAACCCGGAGCCGGCGGTGAACCTCTTTATTTAGATGTAAAAGATGCATTGTATGGAACTGAAAACCAACCTTTAGTTATAGGTGGAAGATACGGTTTATCTTCTAAAGATTTTACACCGGGACAAGTATTAGCTGTATTTAAAAATTTGGCTTTACCAACTCCAAAAAATCATTTTACCGTTGGTATTGTTGATGATATTACTTTTACTTCACTTCCACTCGAAGAAGAACTTTCATTAGGTCATGAAGGTACTTACGAAGCCAAATTTTACGGTTTAGGCGCTGACGGAACTGTTGGTGCAAATAAAAACTCTATCAAAATCATCGGTGATAATACAAATAAATATTGCCAAGCTTATTTTGCTTACGACTCGAAAAAATCAGGTGGATTTACTGCTTCACACCTTCGTTTTGGCGACAAACCAATCCGTTCCACTTACTTGGTAACCACTCCAGATTTTGTTGCTTGCCACGTTCAGGCATATTTGAAACTATATGATGTAACTAAGGGATTGAAGAAAAACGGAACATTCCTTCTAAATACAGTTTGGAATGAAGAAGAAGTAAAACAACATCTTCCTGCAAATGTAAAACGTTATTTGGCAAAAAATAACATCACCTTATACATTATTGATGCCACAAATATTGCTGTGGAAATAGGTTTAGGAAATCGTACCAATACCATCCTTCAATCTGCATTTTTCAAAATCACCAATGTTATACCTTACGATTTGGCTGTAAAACAAATGAAATACGCCATTGAGAAATCGTATGGTAAAAAAGGAGAAGATGTAGTGAAAATGAATTACGCAGCCGTTGATCGTGGTGGGGAATACACAAAAGTAGAAGTTCCTGCAGAATGGGCTGACTTAAAAGATGAAGAAATTGTTACAAATGTTGTTCCTGCATTTATCAAAGACATTGTTCGTCCTNTTAATGCGCAAGCAGGAGATGATTTACCCGTGTCAGTTTTCAAAGGTCGCGAAGATGGTACTTGGGTGCAAGGAACAACAAAATATGAAAAACGCGGAGTAGCTTCATTTGTTCCGGAATGGACATCAGCAAATTGTATTCAATGTAACCAATGTGCGTATGTTTGTCCTCACGCTTCCATTCGTCCGTTCATTTTAGATGCTGAAGAACAAGCAAAAGCTCCTTTCAAAGATACCATTAAAGCTAATGGAAAACAATTTGAAGGAATGCAATTTCGTATTCAAGTGGATGTTTTGGATTGTATGGATTGTGGTAACTGCGTGGATGTTTGTCCCGGAAATAAAAACGGTAAAGCATTGGAAATGAAACCAATTGAATCACAATATCCAAATCAGGATAATTGGGATTTCTGTGCAGAAAACGTAAAATCAAAACAACACTTGGTAGACGTAAAAGGGAATGTTAAAAACACTCAGTTGGCAACTCCATTGTTTGAATTTTCCGGCGCTTGTTCCGGTTGCGGCGAAACTCCGTATGTAAAATTAGTTACTCAACTGTTTGGAGAACGTCAAATGGTAGCAAATGCCACAGGTTGTAGTTCTATTTATTCTGCCTCGGCTCCTTCTACTCCATATACAATTTCAGAAAACGGACGCGGTCCGGCTTGGGCAAATTCACTTTTTGAAGACAATGCTGAATTCGGACTTGGAATGGTGTTTGCCGAAGAAAATATGCAAAATCGTTTGGTTAAATTGATGAATCAAGCTATTGAAAACAATTGTTGTTCTGATGAATTAAAAGGTTTGTTTACCGAATGGATTGCCAATCGTTTTGACGGAGACAAAACTGCGGAATTAGAAGCTAAAATTACTCCATTGGCACAAGCTTGCAATTGTGAATATTGCCAAGAAATTTTAAAACTAAAACAATTTTTGGTGAAGAAATCACAATGGGTAGTTGGTGGAGATGGCTGGGCTTACGATATTGGTTTCGGTGGACTTGACCACGTGATTGCATCCGGAAAAAATATTAATATTTTAGTTCTTGATACTGAAGTTTATTCAAATACCGGAGGACAAGCATCTAAATCAACTCCGGTGGGCGCTGTAGCGAAATTTGCAGCATCAGGAAAACGTATCCGTAAAAAAGATTTAGGTATGATTGCCGCTACTTACGGTTATGTTTATGTAGCTCAAATTGCAATGGGAGCTAACCAAAGTCAATCATTGAAAGCTATCCGCGAAGCTGAAGCTTATGATGGACCTTCTGTAGTAATTGCTTATTCTCCTTGTATCAGCCACGGATTGCGTTCAGGAATGGGAAAATCTCAAGCTGAGCAAAAACTGGCTGTAGAATGTGGTTACTGGCACTTATACCGTTACAATCCTGACTTAGAAGCACAGGGACAAAACCCAATGCAATTGGATTCTAAAGAACCGCAATGGGAAAAATTCCAAGATTTCCTAAAAGGCGAAGTGCGTTACACATCACTAATTAAACAATTTCCGGCAGAAGCGGAAGAATTATTTAAAGCAGCTGAAGAAAATGCACGCTGGCGTTACGCAGGATATAAACGAATGGCTTCTATGACTTTTGCCAAAGAAGAAGATCCACAAATAAAACAAGTGGAAGAACTTAAAGCAAAAACAACCGAAGATGCCAAACAAAAAGAAAATCCAAATGTAATTGTTCAGGATACAAAATAAGAATTTTTATTTATACGTATTCAAAAATATTCCCCAAGGTTTTTATAATCTTGGGGAATATTTTTATCAATAAGTTTATGAAATGAATCCAAACAATTTTTGAGTGAGAATAAGGAATTTAACAACAAAAAAACATAGTGTTTTTATAATTTAGTGTAATAATAAAAAAATTCTCTTTGCTTTTACTGTTTCTTCTATATTTAGAAATTATCTTATATCTTTCTTAGTCCTTTAATTTCAGTTTTTGTTGCTTTTTTCACACTGATTGCACAACCGCCTCCGGGAGCTAATTTTTGTTTAAGAACAGTTTTATTCGTAATTACCACTTTACGAATATTATAAGCCATAGGATTATTTTTCCAGTCTGCATTTGGAGCGTCTTCATAAATGGTTGCAATGTATGGAGTTTTTGGGTCTAAATAATCAAAATCGATGGTTGCAATGCGCGCATTTTCATCTGTGATTGCTCCTATAAACCAATCTTGAGTTCCTTTGGCTTTACGAGCAACAGTAATGTAATCGCCGGGTTCTGCTTCTAAATATTTCGTGTCGTCCCAATCTACAGTCACATCTTTAATAAATTGAAAGGCGTCCATACGATTTTCGTAATTTTCTATTAAATCGGCTGCCATTTGTAAAGGGCTATACATTGTTACGTAAAGAGCCAATTGTTTTGCAAGAGTTGTATGAACCTGATAAGGATTTCCTTTTTGATAATGATCCATTTTAATTTCAAAAATACCCGGCGTATAATCCATCGGACCTCCTTTTAATCTTGTAAAAGGAAGGATTGTTTCGTGTTCAGGCGGATTTCCTGCACTCCACGCATTAAATTCGTTTCCGCGTGCAGCTTCGCAAGCCAATAAATTTGGATACGTTCTACATTGTCCTGTAGGACGAACCGGCTCGTGTTCATCAATCATTAGACGGTTTTCAGCCATTTTTTCAATCACGCGTTGATAATGATTTACCATCCATTGTCCGTCGTGTTTTTCTCCGCGGGGAATAATCCAGCCAACATAACCTGTTTTTACGGCATCATAACCGTATTTTTTCATAAATTCAATGGCTTTGTCAATGCGGCGTTCGTAATTTGTAGCTGATGCAGATGTTTCGTGGTGCATAATTAGTTTTACTCCTTTTGATTTGGCGTATTCGCTCAATTCTTTCACATCAAAATCGGGATAAGGAGTTACAAAATCAAAAACTTCCTCTTTCCAGTTCCCAGCCCAATCTTCCCAACCAACGTTCCATCCTTCAACCAATACACTTTGAATACCATTTGCAGCAGCAAAATCAATGTATTGTTTTACGTGTTCGGTAGTAGCTCCATGCCTTCCATTGGGTTTCAGAGCATTCCAATCGGTATCTTTCAGTTTAATATTCGGTTCATCAGCATAATTCCATGTCCAATGATCAGGAACGTGCATTCCCCACCAAATTCCAACAAATTTTTGCGGTTTAATAAAACTTGTATCTTCTATTTTACATGGCTCGTTTAGGTTTAGAATTATTTTTGAAGCCAAAATATCTGTGGCTTTATCGCTTACAATTATCGTACGCCAAGGAGTGTTTTGAGGAGTTTGTATATAAGCTTTTGTTCCGTAAGCATCAGGCACTAAAGACGAGGTCATTACCAGATTTTTTTGGTCAATTAACAGATTCATTGCGGAATAATCCAATAAAGCGGCTTCAAAAATACTAATATAAAGTCCATCATCAGATTTCATAATGGTAGGTGTTTGAACAGCATTTTTCGCAAAATATCCATGAGTTCCAATGCCGTTTCCATCTGTTTTTGAAGCATCCACTTCAGAAAGTTTTGTGGTAGAATAATAATACTCATTTGTATCATAATCACCCGGAATCCAAAATATTTTGTGATCGCCTGTCATTGCAAACTGTGTACATTCATCCGTTATTCTAAAATATCCCAAATTAGGTTGTTTATCAAATTCGTAACGAAAGCCCAAACCATCATCAAACAGGCGAAAACGAATTTTCATTGTTCGTGGAACTTCTGTTTGTTCCAGTTCCACAAGTAATTCATTGTAATTATTTCTAATTTGATTTACTTCTCCCCAAACAGGTTTCCAAGTCTCATCAAAAGTAATTGTTGAAGAATTTTTCACAGTGAAACCGCTTAATAAATCAGGTTTCGTGTTTAAAATAAATCCCATTTTTGATGGTTTTACAATCTCATTTCCTTTGTAATGAAGTGAATAAAGCGGTTCACCTTTGTCATTTGTCCAAAATTTCAATGTAAAATTCCCGTTGGGTGAGTTTAAGTCCAAAGCAAAGCCGGTGGTTATGCTAATGATTAGAATAACAAATAAAATGATTCGTTTCATAATATATTTTATTTTTAATTGATTATCAGAGTTTTACAAATAATTATTTACTTTTACAAATTTAATGCTTTTTAGTTTCCGACAAGTAAACTATTTATTTTAATAGATATTTCTCTTTTTGCAATCGTTTGAAATTGAAAAAACAAAAGGATATCTTAAAATAAGATACCCTTATAATACTTTTTCAAAAACATTATTTTTCCCAATTTATACTTTTCTTATTTACATTATGTGAGTTGCCGCCAACCATAATATCAAACTCTCCCGGTTCCCAATCATATACCAAGTCGTTGTTATAAAATTTCAGTAATTCGGGAGTGATGTCAAAGGAGACAGTTTTACTTTCGCCGACTTTCAAAAATATTTTTTGAAAACCTTTCAATTCTTTCACAGGTCTTGTAATACTTCCAACCACATCACGAATATAAAGTTGAACCACTTCTGCCCCATCGTATTTTCCTGAATTTGTTAAAGTTACAGATGCTTTTAATATTTCATCGCCTTTCAATTGGGTTTTGCTCAACAAAAAATCACTGTAATTAAATGTTGTATAACTTAATCCATAACCAAACGGATACAACGGTTCATTTGAAACATCCAAATAATTTGAACGGTATTTTTTGAACCATTCATTTTCTTTAATTGGACGTCCTGTATTTTTGTGATTATAATAAATTGGGATTTGTCCTACATTTTGAGGGAAAGTAACCGTTAATTTCCCGGAAGGATTGACATCTCCAAAAATCGCGTCCGCTATGGCATTTCCTGCTTGTGAACCTCCAAACCATACATTTAAAATGGCAGGAATATTTTCTTTTTCCCAATTAATTGTCAATGGACGTCCCGTAAAAAGTACTAAAATAATTGGTTTTCCTGTTTTTTTCAATTCTTTCAGCAACATTTCTTGATTTTCAGGCAATGAAATATCGGAACGGCTTGCACTTTCACCAGTCATTTCAGCTCCTTCGCCCATAACTGCAACAATAACATCACTTTTTTTAGCAATTTTCAATGCTTCTTTTTTCAATTGTTCAGGAGTTTTTGTAGAATCAATAGATGATTTTCCCCAGTGAATCCATGAATCAAGATTTTTATCTTCCACAATATTACATCCTTTTGCATATAAGATTTCTTTCTTGTTTTCAACAGCATTTTGAAAACCTTCCAATACCGAAACTGTTTTTGTATGATCGGAACCTACCGCCCACATTCCTACCATATCAAACTTTGAATC
The DNA here is from genome assembly GCA_900498215.1 of uncultured Paludibacter sp. GTDB lineage: Bacteria > Bacteroidota > Bacteroidia > Bacteroidales > Paludibacteraceae > UPXZ01. The sequence goes on from LR026962.1 coordinate 575,721, forward strand.
TGCCAAAGGACCTATCAAAGCTATCTTCGTATTTTTTTTCAATGGTAAAAGTTGATTTTGGTTTTTCAAAAGAACAAATGTTTGGGAGGCAATTTTACGTGTAGTTTTCATATTTTCAGATGTAGCCAATTCTGTTTCAGCACGTTTTTCATCACAATATTTATAAGGATCCTCAAAAAGTCCCAAATCATATTTTGCCTCTAAAATTCTACGGCACGCCTGATTTATTTCAGTTTCAGTAATCTTTCCCTCAATTAATGATTTTTTTAATGTATTTAGAAACGATTCACCTACCATATCCATATCAATTCCGGCATTCAGAGCGCGTGCTGCAACTGTTTGAATATCGCCTATACCGTGTAAAACCATTTCGTCAATAGCTGTATAATCCGTTACAACAAATCCCTTAAAACCCCATTGATTACGAAGTAAATCAGTCATTAACCAACGATTAGCCGTGGCAGGAACTCCATTTATGTCATTAAAAGAACTCATCGCACTTCCCGCACCCGCATCAAAAGCGGCTTTGTACGGTGGAAGATATTCATTATACATCCTGTTGAAACTCATATCGGTTGTATTATAATCCCGACCTGCTTCAGCAGCGCCATACAGAGCAAAATGTTTTACACAAGCCATTATGGTATTGTTTTTTGCCAAATCATTACCTTGATAACCAATCACATAAGCTTGTGCCACTTTTGAACCCAAAAAAGCATCTTCTCCGGCTCCTTCAGCAATTCTTCCCCAACGTGGATCACGTGCAATATCTACCATTGGTGAAAATGTCCAGCAAATTCCGTCTGCGCTTGCTTCTATGGCGGAAACACGAGCCATTTTTTCTATGATTGACATATCCCAACTGCTTGCTAATGCCAATGGAATAGGAAACGTCGTTTTGTAACCGTGAATTACATCCAATCCAAACAGTAAAGGAATTTTCAATCGGCTTTTTGTTACGGCAACTTCTTGTAGTTCTTTTACTTTGCTTGCCGATGTTAAATTTAAAATAGCACCGATTTTTCCATTTATAATTTTTTTTCCCGTATCGCTGCTTTTAGCTTCCCCTGTTTGAATTGTACCCGCCGAAGATAAATTTAACTGACCTATTTTTTCGTCAATGGTCATTTTTGACATCAAATCGTTAATAAAAGCTTCTTTTTCTGTATTTTTAGACGTTGAAGATTGTTGCTGCGCTTGCAATTGTACTGCAAATACTACAGAAATAAAAATTAAAAACGAACGAAAAATATTAAGCATAAAATTAAAATGTATTACTTGATTTGTACTATAAAATTACGTTTATTTTATTTTCACCTGATTTTAGGCAACTTAAGAATTCTTCTGTTGAAATCTGCGCGCCACCTTTTCTATAGGATTTTTTTTCAATTTCGAAAGATACATTTTTTCCATTGATTTTGATAGTTTTGGGTGTAAAATTTTCAGATTTCACACTAAAATTCCACTGTAAATCAAATCCTTTGAATCGGAATGATGCTTCCAAACCGTCCATTTCTTTAGTTAATACAGGATCAATCACTACAGAATCATTAAATGCACGAAAACCTATTAATTTTTTAATAATTAAACTCACATAAATTCCCGGTCCACTTGAATAAACTCTCCAACCTCCATCAACACGCATTTTTCCTGAAATTACCTCACCGTATTTTTCATCCGCTTCATAACGAGTTTTGAATGTGACGTCACTACTTGAATAATAGCAATTAGCCTGACGTAAGTTGCTGTTTGGAACAATTTCCTTGTAATTTACCGGAATTGCCTGACGCAGGGCTTTTATAAACTCATCGGCTTTGCCCAGTACAGCTTGCGATTCTACATAACGAATGTGTTCGTGAATGTACATCAAACCGATTTCACGCCCGAAAAACGTACTGCTTTCGGCTCGCTGGAATATTTCCTGAATTCCACCTTTGTATTTCAATGGTTTATCCATTAAACGTGCTCCATCCGGTCCTTTTAAATATTTATCAATAATAGTTTGATGATATTCAGCTTGTTCTTTAGTGAAAATTCCACTTAAAATTCCTCTGTCCATTGGCAACAAGCTGTATTTTATTCCGGTATGTGTATCGGTTGGATGAAGCAAAACGCTGATATTCCCGTCATCTTCGACATATCCGTAGCCCGCAACCACATTATCTTTTATCAGATATTTATTAAAATCAATTTTAATTTTTTGTACAACTTCATTCAATTCTTGAGCGCGTTCTAAATTTTCTGCTTTTTCATACACTTCAGCATATTCGTTAAACGCTTGATAGTTCATTTCTACCGTCCAGCTCGAAATTAATCTTTTTGCCAAATCTTCATTTTTGGGTTGAAGCGAATCGTTCCAGTCGCCGCCGCCAAAAGGAACCAATGCGGTTTCGCCTATGTAAGAATCTTCTATCATCTGAATCAATTTTTCAACGTGTTCATTGACTGTAAATAATTCATTTCCACCGAAATATGGAATTTTTTCATCCAACACTGTCAAATCGCCTGTAACTTTCACGTAACTTGCCAACGAAATGATGACCCAATAATAAATATCTCCGTGGCAATCGCCGGCACGAATGTGGCTGTAACTGTCGAACATCCACCATTGAGCCCAATCTCCTACGGGGTTTTGATTAGCAAAAATAGTGAGCAAAACTCTACGGGCTGCATCAAACTTTTCCAACGAAAGTAAAAACTCAATCGGTCCTTGCGAAACATCACGCGTTCCCCAAGCAGCGCCGCTAAATTGCTCCAAACCGTAAGGCGTAAGATAATGCGTGATGGCATTCATTCCGTACCAGGGAAGAATTTCATTTATAGCGGAAATATTTTTTTCTGAAGATTTTAATGTCAATTGATTACTTAAATCGTTCCAAAATTCTGTTCCTGAAACTTCAACATCTTCATTTTTAATGTTTTTCAGATTAAATTTTTCTTTTACTTCACCGATAAACTTCATTTCAAACTCAGAAATCGGCATTGTTTCCAACACAAATAAGTCGTCCAGCCCATAAGAAAATTTATCTTGAATAGAATTTCTCAGTTCTTCTGAATTCTCAACTATAATTCGAAAATCAGCGTTAGGGAATTTTTCAAAAATCATTGAACTTTGCGTTGGTTTTGCAACAAATTCACCTTCTCCTATTTGAGATAAACTCCATGTGTTTACTTTATCCCAATCGTGCGAAATTATAAGTTTTACCTTATCTCCTTTTAATACATTAAAGTTCAATTGTATAACAGGATAATGAATGTAAGTTTCCGTTTTCACTTCTAACACTATTTCATCCCATTTATAAATCCAACGGCACGAGTTCAATCCCATTTCAAAAACTGAAGGTATTCCAAGCAAATATATTTTATTATCTATTTCAACAAAAATACGTTGTCCTGAATTCAAATTTGCATTGAATTGACTGGTGTTGATGGACAAAAAAACATTAAAGTTGGTGTTTCCCTGCGAAATATGAGAGTTGAAAACTCCTGTTGCAAAGCACGTGGTTGAAAGCGTTTCTTCCGTAGGAACTTCCGCCAGATTCGCCTGCATAATATGCGCATGCGGACGATCCACGAGAGTTTCTTTTGTCTTTAAAATAACATGTTTGTTAGCGGATGAAAAAAATGAAAGTAACTGATTTTCATTTGTTTCTTTTAATCTCAACTCATTTCCGAAATAATCTTCTATTTCACTTTCGGTTAAATCCGAAGAGGGAAAAAATGGCGCAGTTTCAAACAGATTTTGTTCCGTTTTTGTCCAATCAGAAGGAGTTTTATTTGTATCATTAAATTCTGCAAAAGCGTCATTCAACAAATCTAAATCTTTATCGGAAGTTGCATCAGAATGATTTGCAACATAAATAGATACAAATTTGACGGTATATTTTTCATTGCTTTTCAATTCAAAAGGCATTTCCTGCAAAGCAATGACAGGACTTTCACCCGCCATGTTTCCCGGAAGTTCTTTATATAATAATCCTTCCGGAATTCCTGTTTCACGATACGAATTCCCGTAAAACTGCATTCCGTCAGTTAAACCAGATACGGCTTTTCCTGCGCTCGCCATCATCAACCAAGGATTACCTGTGGCTTCTTTTGTGTTTTGACGACAAACGGCAACTGTTCCATGTTTTTCATCGTTTAAAAGTATCCGTTCCAGATATTGCGCAACGTAATATTCGTTTACCAAACCATCATTCAGATTTTTCAAACCCACTTCCTGCATCAAAACCACATCCAGTTCTACTTTTTCCGCTGCTTTATTTGTTGCTTCTATTTTCCATTGCCAGGAATTGCTTTTGTCCGAGATTTGAAGAGAACACATATACTCTATTCCGTACCAAATTCCTTTGGAAAAGAATTGATTATCGGAAAAGGCAATTTCGTTATTATTTCCAAGCAAAGAAGTGAATTCAATCTTGTTTTCACTGTGTTTACGTAAATAAATTTGTGTGCTGGATTTCGCAAAAGAATTGCCGGATTTCAGATTGATCCTGATTTTATCCGCATCAATATTTTTTACGTTTCCAGTTTTTAAAAAATTGAATATTAATCCTTTATTGTTTGTCAGTTTCATTATTTATTGAGATTTTATTTTTCAATAATTTTCAATTTAAATTCTTTTTTGTGTGGATGTGAATAAGTTACAACCAATTTATCTTTTAATATTTTATATTGAGTAGAAATATCGTGGCTGTAAATGTTATCGATTTTAAAAATTTCATCGCCTTCCAACACTAATTCACCCATCAAATCACGATTTCCGAAAAGTTGAATTGTCCATTCATCTCCGGATTTTTCGATATTTAGAACATCGGAAGTCGTGTGTAAAAGTTGTAAATTTTCGTTCAATTTTAATCCAATTGGAGATAAGATGGCGTACAAGTTCGGCATTTCCATTTTTTCAGCGCTCAATGGCATTTTCATTGTTTCCCCCGTTGCAGGATGCGTGTAAGTGACTGATGCCGAATACTCTTCGTTGTAATAATTACCAACAAACAACATCGCTTGTCCTTCGGATGTGAAACGCTCGCGCACGTTTACAAAATAATTATCGGAATTTGAAGTGTGTAATTTGGCATCTGACAATTGCAATAATTTGGTATAAACCTCCTTGTGCGTTTCGGTATCAAATCCCCACCAAGTTCCAATGTGAGTAAAAGTTCCTCTTCCGATATTTTTACTGAAACCTACGATTTTCCCTCTGATATTTTGAGCGATAATCTCTGCTCCTTTCAAATCTTTTTCATCAAAAACCATTTGAGGATTAGCGCATTTAATATCTTTTGAACCAAGAACATCAATCAGTGCGCTGTCAAAAGCATCTGTTCCAATAGGTTTCACACCGATTGAATCACGAATAATAGTACAAGCAGTTCCGTTCATTTCACGAACCGGCATATTCGGGTAAAGTACAATATTTCCGCTATTTTGAATATAATCAACAATCTTTTGTTGCTCCGGAGCATTCATTTCATCAGTACTGAAAACCCAAATTTGTTTGTATTTATTCCAATTGAATGCCGATTTATTTAAATCTAACATATCGTAATCAACATTCAATACTTGCAACGCTTTCAATAATCCGTCAAAGTAAGCTCCTCTTCGGATTGCGGAGAAATTGAATACAATATTGCTTTCACCAACAGGTCTTTCAAGTTCGGTTGCATAATACGGCGGGTAAAACAATACTCCCACTTTCGCTTTGCGTTTTGCATCAACAATGATGTTTTCGGAAGCCTGAATAATTTTGCTCATTCTTTGTACCAACGGAAATGCCGATGTTTTTTCAGCTTCTGGAGTTAAAGGATTGAACCAATAAAAAGTGGAACCGCTGTAACCTTTTCTTTCCGGATTTCGCCCTTGAGAAAACATATAATAATTCCATCCGGTTAAACCATTCGCAACACTCGCTTTATAGAATAATTCCATTTCAGCAGGATTTATAACTACGTGATATTCACGCGAACCACACTGAAATTCAGCAGCGAAAAGCGGTTTATTCCCTTGCATTGCAGAGGTTATATCATTAATAATGCGGTCATCATGCAAGTTTCTGTACGACATAAATTCAGGAATATGATCTACACCGAAAATAATATCACTACGGTCTTCAAACAAATCTTCATACATCGTGATATTTACCGGAAATTCGTATCCGTTTCCATAAATCCATCCCGGAAGATTGTGATAAAACGGCAGTGAAACGCCTAAATCGCGCGCCATTTTCGACAAAATTCTCAAATAATCGGCATAATAACGACGCCAAAACATTGTCCATTCATAATCTCTGCCTCTATCAGCAACCGATGTATATGGTTCTTTTCCATCCGGAGGAAGTAGAATGTCTTCAAACGCAGTGTAATTTGTTTTCCAGAGTTTATTCCAATAGTTTATATCACTGTTTTTTTCTTTCAAATAAGTGATAAATCTTTTTTTTGTTTCTTCGTTATAATCTGCTTGATGCGCCAACCAAGAGAAAACTCCTATTTCGTTACAAATTTGCATCAAAATTACGCAACCGCCTTTATTATATTCGTGCGCAGCAATTAAAGGCATTATTTGATTATACCAAAGCTGCACTTTCTCCAAGTAGGCAGGATGAAATAAACTTACGCCATCACTGCTTACAGGTTCGCCTTTACTGTTGTGCATTTTTACGTCCGGAATGTATCTTTCTAAAAACCAATCGGGTAAACCTGCTCCGCGATATTCGGCTAAGATAAATGGTCCGGGTTTCAACGTACAAAACAAACCGTGTTCTTGACATTTTTTTATCCATCCTAATAAATCCCTTTCAGGAGAAGTATGTCCGTCAAAGTCAAAATGTCCTTCTTCCGGTTCGTGCCACGCCCAAGGCACATACGTACTTACTGTGGTTAAGCCGGCTTCTTTTGCGACTGCCAAATGTTGATCCCAAAGTTCTCTTTTTATTCTAAAATAATGGATTTCACCCGAATTCAAAAAAACTTTTTTCCCATCTAAAACAAAATTTTCTCCTTCAATCTTGAACATATATAGCTAAATTTAATACATTTGTTTATACCTGTGTTTCAGCGTGTTTCGCTTTCAGCAATTCTTTTATTTCCAATGAACGCTTTTCCGTCAACGTGTATTTGAATAAAAGCACTAATGAAATAATGCTTAAAATTATTGGAAGTCCAATTTCAACTACACGCATCATTAATAATGTATATGGCGTTTGTTTTTTCAAATCAACAATTTCACTTTCCATTAATTTTACATTTTCTTTCCAAGAGGAAATACCGGCATTATTTTCTGTGTTCGATAATGTATTCCTCACTTCCTGAATTTTATTTCTCAAATCTAAATAATGTCCTTTATTTTTGGTTTTATCATCTATTGATTTATCTTTCAAATATGCTTCTAATTCCAACACGGTATAGTTTAATTTATCCAATTTGGTTTGAATTAAATAAGAGGGAACATTTTGTTTATCGTTCAACAATTTGCCATCAATAGATTGATTATTAGACAATTGCTTTATAGTTGTTTGAACAGAAACTAAATTTTTAGTGATTAAACTATCGCGTTGTGAGGTAAATTCAGGCACATTTTTAAAAGTGTTTTCAAATTTCTTGGCGTGTTCTTTTTCCAATAATTTTTTATACTCGGTGGCTTCCGTAAGCGCCTCGCTTTGTAATGTTTTTATATCCAATTTATTTTCTTTTACCGAATTATCCCAATTCTTAACCCACGTAGAAATTTCGTCCAAATTTCCCTGAAATTTATCTACTTTGGTTACTTGAGCTTCATCAAACATAGTAAATACAATTAACGCTCCGGCAACAAAACTTGCCAAGGCTGTTCCCAATTTGATAAACCACCAAAAAATAGCGTAATAACTTCCTTCGGTACGGTGTCCGGTTTTAAGTTCGTCTTCATCACAAATATCGCCCACCATAGATGAACCCAAAGTGAAAAAAAACAACATTCCGGCTGAAAGTAAAATGGTAGGAATAATAATTAAATAAGGATAATGAGGATTATAGCAAACGATTTTAGATAGCTGAGCCGAAATCATCAAAATCATAGCCATCATCAATGTTTTGCGTTTGCCTAATTTCGGGCTTATCCAATTCAATGGAAATACCGCCAACACTCCCGTTATAGCCCAAATAGTTCCGTTAATACCCAACAACTTTGCTCCCGCTAATTTATCTCCGCCAAACACATAAAATATCGGGATATAAGACCCTAATAAATTTACAAAATTAAATCCCATAGCCAGCGTAAAAACCGTCAATGTCAACGTTACAAAGTTTCGATTGGTGATAACCAATTTCATATCTTTCCAAAAATGCGTTTTTTCCTGTTTTTTGGCTACTTCTTTGAATTTTGGTTCACGTAATTTTAAAAACCACCAAACCGACAAGGGAATTAAAATTGCGGCAATCATCAAAGAGACGTAACGCATTCCATCCATTTCATTTCCACCAACGCCTTTGAACACTTTCAAATTTGCCAGCCAAAAAAGCCAAGGCGTACTCATTGCAAAAAGATTTCCCACAAAGCTTTTNGCGCTNAATAATCTCGTGCGCTCGTGGTAATCGTTTGTCATNTCCATACCAAGNGCTCCGTGTGGAATTTCAAATANGTTTACGGCGGTAAAAAACAACAACAACGTGATTAAAATATATACCAATTGAAAAACTTGATAACCGCTTTCAGTTGGAAACCATTGCTGAACGGTTTCACCTTTTGGAATGTACCAAATTATAACAAAAAATATGGCTGCTAAAATTCCTCCGATTAATAAATAAGGTCTTCTNCGCCCCCATCGCGAACGTGTATTGTCTGATAAGTGACCAATAATCGGGTCGGAAAACGAATCCCACAATCGAGGTATAATAAGAATTAATCCGAGCCAAAAGGCGCTTAATCCTAAACTGATGTTTCCCATCAAACCTACTAAAATTCCTGCCACATTGAACAATGCGATAGGAATAATTCCACCCGCGCCGTAAGCTGCAAGCTGTGAAAAGGTTATTTTATCCGATTTTGAATCGTTATTTATTATAATTTGTTTTTCTTCCATTTTTCGGGGATTTTTTGTTTTTCAATCGTTATTGTAACATCTTTTTTTAATTTATTTCATCAATATTTCTTTAAGCTGCAAAGGTTTATCTGTAGTAATAAAATCCACGCCCGCTTTTATCATTTGTTGCATCAATAATGGGTCATTTACAGTCCATACATTTACTTTTAGTCCGGCTTTATGTGCTTGTTCAATAAACGCAGGATTTTCTTTGAATACGTTATAATGATAATCTAAACCGGAAATTTGGTCTTCTTTTAATTTTTCAGGGGAAATATTTCCACCCANATANTAAATAACGGCTTNCGGANTTTCTTTTCTCACTTCTTTACATACATCGTAATTAAACGCAATATATTCTACGCGCGATTGTAAATCAAATTTNTCAATTTCTTTTGTTATNGACGACACGAGANTTACAATATCTTTTGAAGATATATCATTGTTCGTTTTAATTTCAAGAATCAATTTTATGGAAGGATAATTACGNGNATGGATTAAAAACTGCTCCAANGTTGGAATGATTTCACCATTTTTCAATCGGTAATTGCGNAAAGAATCNTANGGAGTTTCCGTTATTCTTTTTCCGTTCAANTCATTGTCATGAAACAATATCAANACTCCATCCTTTGTGCTTTGAACATCAAATTCCGACCCGTAAAAACCGGCTTCTNCCGCTTTGTAAAGAGAAGTGATTGANTTTTGAGCGGAATTTTTGACATCCCAAAATCCGCGATGAGCAATAATTTTTGNTTGACCAATTGTANAACCAAATATCCCGAAAAATATAATATATAGAGNGAAACGTTTCATCCGAAAATTTTTATAAATTAAAAAACAACAATACTGCATTTACAGCCGCCAAATGAAAAATAAGTTTTAATACTCAATCACNACTTCCGCCGGTGAATTCATAATTTGAATATATTTATCCGTAAATGTNCTGATTNCTTTTCCGTTTACAGTAACTTTCGCGGGCATTTTTGAACCGTTGAAATTTTGAATTTTAATTCCGTTTGAAGGNAGTTTCAAATCNCCTGAAATNGTAAAACGATATGAGTTTCCTTCTTTTTTGATNCTGTANGAAATTTCACCGTAATATGTCGGNAGATTTTCCACGGACATTCCTTCGGGTNCATCAATCCAATCTTGATACAAAGCGGACGCTAAAACCAACGCNTTATCGTATTCGTTTTCGTACACAAACATGGAACGGATTGCATTTATAAAATCGGAACCNACCCAAGTATGAGGCATATCGCCTATGTATTTGGGTGTTCTATCGTTTTTCCAAACCACTTCAGCCCATTGGTNCCAATCGCGTGGNTTTTGATCGTCTAAAAAGAAGTTGATTAAATCNTGAGCTCGTTCCGGNTCGTTGAGCATTATAAATGAGCCNATTACACGNTTTTCATAAGGNGTGTAATTTACCCAGTCAATGGTATTGTTTTTCCTTTTGGTAAAATAATCGTAATACTTATCAAACGTATTGTAAATCTGTGGTTTGGGAAGATTCAAAAGTTCGTTGCAAGGAGTTAATGAAACNGTTGTGGAAGTCGCGTCAAAATCGCCCAATTCGGCACAACCGGGAATGTAATCGATTCCNTTGTTTTTCATTGNCAAATTGATGGAATTGTACAAATTCGTTTTGAAGGTATCACGAATTTTTGCAATGCGTTGTTCCTCAGCNGTATTTCCTAAAATNTGTTGAATATCCACAGCGTCTTTCAATCCTTTTATNNTAAAAAAATCGTCCCAATACGAGTGCATTGGTTTTGCCGAATAACCTTCGTGGCTNATGGANTCTGGAACCAAACCATATTGTGCNCTCACACTGTCGTTTCCATTTTTGTAATGATCTGTGCTGCATTCAGCTATTAGTTTTTCAATATAATTCACAGCTTCAAGAACTTTTTCGTTTTTCTCGCGCAAGAAATCAATATCGTGGGTAAAATTGTAATATTCACGAATTAAATAAATAAATTGTCCGTGGCTGTCGTTTTCTGGAACCGGATCGGGNCCGCGAGCATCAACCACGCAGGGAACTTTACCGTTTTCATACAAATATCCTGAATACCAATTGATAAAATCTTTAACTTCGGGCACAATTCCCGATTTTAATAACGCGGACGAAGTGAGCGAACCATCACGAATCCAACTGCGCTCATAACTGCGCGAACCGGGTTGAATTCCGGCTTTATCACGATTTATCAGTATATAAACCAATTGAGATTTGTATGTATTTATAATCCTATCGGCGGAAGCGGGTAAATTAAATTTTATATGATTTATTTTTTCTGTCCAAAATTTAACTCCCGATTCAAATTCTTTATTGAAATTCTGCGTTTGCAATTGGTTTGCATCAATTTTCGACTGATAAAAAGGAACTTTTATTAAAAAATCTTTGTTACCGCCCGCAGGTATTGTTAAGTGATATTTCACAATTCCCGAAGCCAAATGAGAAGAATCGACAACTTTGGTTGCATTATTTAATCTGTCATTTTTTATCAATGAAACAATATCGCCTTGGTTTGCTGAATGTGTACTTAATTGTGTATAAGGGATTTGCGATTCTATTATTTTATCATCAACCTTAATCAATTGATTTCCATCCCCTTCTATAGAGCTTATTTTACCAACTCCGCCTTCCAAATTAAGAAACTGATAATAAGGATTCACCTGAAACGGACGCAACAATACATAAAAATCCAATTCTTTATCCGTTGCTCCTTTATTTGAAAAACTGTATTTTATGTACAAATTAGAACTTGAATTGGCTTCTCCGGCGAAGGTAACTTCGGTTTTGAACGTAATATCTTTTACACTCCAGTTTACTGTAGGTATAAACTGATAATCTGACGGTTTGGAAGAAGTTCCCATCTTTTGATTCAAAGAAACATTACTCCAATTATACACCGTTCCGTCCATTTTTATCATTGGTTCCAATGAAAAGGCGGCTTTATCCACTTCCACCATTGCATCTTCATTGATCAACGCCTCTTTTACATCGTTATTCACTCCTGAAACTGTCCAAAACGAAGCTTGTTCTGAAAAATACCGAGGGTAATGACCTTTTTCGCTGTTTTTTGAACAATAAATATAAAAATTATTCAATGTTTCAGCATCTTTCATCGAAATTAATTTTACTTCCTGAATTCCAAATTTATTTCTTGAATTGGAAGTATTTAACGCTACTTTTATAAACCGAGCGTCAGCTTCGGGAAGTCGAATAATACTTGTATTATTTTGATTATCAATAATACTTGCGGCTTTCTCCCATGTTTTTTTATCGTTNGANGTATAAATNTCAAAGTTTTTAGCAGATAAATCTTTTTCCCANTTGATTTGAATTCCNCCAAATTCACGGCGTTGTTTCAAGTCGAAAATAAGATTTTGAGNTTTNCTGTTTTTACTTTCCCAAACNGTTTGCAATGAATTATCCATNACATTTTTCACCAATTTTCCTTTTNCCGAAGAAGAGNAAGTTACCTCAGGTTGAGGATAAACATCCGTTTCAGGTGGAAGNTGNTCAAATTTTAAATCGTCAATCCACACCGAACCTTTTCCGCCAACAAATGAAGCTACAGTAATTTCAATGCGGTCAAAACGTGTTGGAGGAGTTCCTCCCGAAGGTCCCCAGGCAAAACCCAAATGACGTTTTTTAATTTTGATTTTTTTCCATTCCGCAGGGAAAGTATAATTGCGGTTATTCACCCACCACACATTGTCTCCCGAAGCGTCTATTAATTTGATTTCTAAATTATTGGAAGGAGAATTTGCTTTAATCCAAAAACTAATTTCATAATTTTCAGGAAGAGGAATAGAAAAGAATTTTTGAATGCCGCCGTAACCGGTTCCTTTTGTAAAATCGTAATCGAAACGCAACGCATTTCCGGTATGACCTTTATCAACATCCATATTCATTTGCACGCCATCGGATTTATTGAATTTCCAACCTTCAGTAGTGTCAAAATTATCCAACTCTTTTACTTGGGCTGTAAGAAAATTGTTTGTTAATAAGCATATTATTATTAACAATACAGTGGACTTGGAGAATATTTTCATGGCGTAAATTATATATTAACTAAACTCAACTTTATAATAGTTCTCTTATTTATTTTTTAATATAGTCAAAATGAAGCGTCTCTAATCCTTTTTGTATAATTGGGTCTTTCATTACATAATTCCACACAAGACCTGTACGGAAATTCTCAATCATCAATAACATTGGTCCTTCATCAATTCCTATAAAATCATCGTCCACCCATTTGGCTGTAGGATTAAAAGCATCGTAATAACCGTATTTTCCCCAGATTTTGTCGCCGTATTTCTTATTTATATTTTTGATAGTTGCCAAAGAAAGTTCCGGAGTAAAAGGAAGTGATGAAAGTACTCCATAAGGCGCCAAAGTTCCATCTTCCGCCACCGTTTCCTCTTTTCCGCTCGAGCCGCGTCCGGCATATCCTTCAAATTTTTTATCGTCAAAATTATATGCGCTTCCGGGTCCATCAGTAGCAGTAAAACCCCAGGTTAAAGAATCGTACCCAACCCATCCTTTTGGATTTTCAATAGCATATTGCTGTTGGGTAAGCGTNGCGCGNNGGGAATTTTCAAAGTAATCTATTCCTTTTTCTTTCAAATATGGATCGGCTAAACCTCTAAAATCGATAAANGTTTGTGAAAATTGATGNCCGAANAGCGGAGGAAAAGTAACATGAGATAAACCGGGATAAGGAGTTTTCCANGTATAAGTTCGCAGCCAGCCGTTATANGCTCTTTCAGGGTTTTCAATTCCGGTTCCGGCTGCTAAAATGTAAAGGAATAATCCTTCCGTATAACCGTGCCANCCCCAGTTTGTTGTTCCCGACTCCGGATGCCACGCCATAGAAATGGTGTAAGGATGNTTTGANTTTTCATCCATATAAAAAACACTCCAATCTAACCTATTCAACAGTGTTGTGGCTAATTCTCTTATTTCTTTTTCTTCCGGAGTATTTTTATCATAATAATTGCGTGCGAAAATAATTCCCATCATCAGAAGTCCCGTATCAATGGAAGACAATTCACAGTTCCATTCACGTTTCCCTGATTCCATCCCTATAAAATGATAGTAAAATCCTTTGTAACCAATGGCAAGTGAATCTTTATCACTTTGAATGGAATTTGCAAAATAACGTAATGTTTTAAGTGTTATATCTGTTGCTTTTTCACGTGTAATCCAGTTTCTTTCAATTCCCACCGCATAAACAGGAAGTGCAAAACCCGTAGCCGCAATACTTGCGTGAGAGCCTTTCTTTGCCCTATCTTTTACAATTCCTTTTTCAGGATGGTGTTCGTTTAGAAAATATAAAAAGGTTTTATACTGAATGGAATCCAGCATCTTTTCATCTTCTGTGGAAAGATTGTAATTTATTTTTCCTTGTGAAATAAATTTATTCGTGTTTTTAGTTGGACTACAACTTAAAACAAATAATAGAATAAAAAAAGTTGAAATAGCTTTCATTCTGTACATTCTATATGTTTTTATTTATTAATACTATGCTATGACTGAGAGCAGAAACATTAATTGGATATCAGTATGTAAAACCTAATTTCGTCAATCCGTTTTTTATATCTTGATTTTTCATAAATAAATTCCACAATAATCCGGTGCGGTAATTTTCTATCATCACAACTATAGGACCTTGGTCTATTGCTAAATAAGAATCGGCAAACCAATGCTTATTTAATGAAAAAGCATCCTTAAATCCATATTCTCCCCAAATTTTATCACCTAAAATGTAGTAGAAATAATGCAGTGCCTGCATACTTTCCTGAGGAGTATAAGGAAAAGAAGATAATGCTGCAGTTGGTGCTATTACACTTACATCATTGGTAGGAGATGAAGCAGTATAACTATTTGGAATATCNCTGGCGGTTAATCCCCAACAATCTTTACTATAACCAAAATTTTTATGAGNATTTGCAACACAATAACTATAATTNATNTNNGCGTGCGCTGTATTTTGAGTCCAGTAATTTGCATAAGTATCTAAAAGATTTCTCGGGTCAAGTCCTAAAAATGAATAGTGGCTGAAAAACAACGGACCTCCATAACTTTCTCCAAGCGGAAGGNTTATATNGTAAAATTTATTTCCATTTTTAATAGCTCCNTTTCTCGCCCACCCTTCATCGTAAACCGACTTTGTAATAGGAAAAGTTGGAGAAGATGCCGCTAAAACATAAGCGATTAATCCTTCGTTCCAACCCGTAATGGGCATATTCATATCCCAATTGTAATTTGGTGACCAGTGCCAGTATAATTTTTGTTGCCCGTTTTGTTGGAACCAGCTCCACTCTACTCCTCTCCATATACTTTCAATATCCGAATAAAGTGTCTTTTCTTGGGTGGTGTTTTGGTTAAAATATTGTTGAACAGTAAGTAAACCTTGGATTAGGAAAGATGTTTCTATCAAGTCTGCTCCGTTATCTTTTGTGGTAAATGGCTGTACTTTTCCGGTAGTTCCATTCATCCAATGCGGGAAAGCCCCGTGAAATTTATCGGCTGTATTTTTTAAGAAATTTACAATCGTATTCATCCTGTCCAATCCTTGTTGTCGGGTGATAAAGCCCCTTTCAATTGCAATAGGAATAGTCATCACTCCAAATCCCGAACCGCCTGTTGTTACAGTTTCTCCTGAACCAAAACGTTCACGCGCCAAACCACTTACAGGATGTGCATAATCCCAGAAATATTTGAAAGTTTGCTTTTGAACTAAAGTAAGTAATTCCTCCTCAGAAATAGTAGGAAATTTAGGAGTAGAATCGAGTTCAGTGATAAAATAACCAGAAAAATTATCGGTGACATTTGCACCAAATTGTTTTCCCGATTGAATTATTAAATTGTAAGATTTAAAATTGTTTAGATTTTTTTTTAATGTAAACAGTAAGGTTTTTTCATTGTCTGATTGAAGAAGATTGATATCTGAATAATTAATATTTGAAATGACAAATTTTGTTGAATCAATTTTTTGTACATCAATTTTTCCGGAAAATATTATTTTGACAAAAGCAGAATCAATTGGAATATTATATACAGAGCCATTGTTTGACATATACTTACTATTTATAGATACATATTCCACACTTAAATTCTTCAAGTCATCAACAGGTGCGTTTGTTTTACATGAAATCAAAAAGAATGAAAGAAGAATCAATATCGATAATAAGTATGATTTCATTTTGATAGTTGTTGATTTTATTTAAATTATTTTCTTAAACATAGACTGTGGAAAAAAACACTTTCTCCACAGTCTATTTTCAGCACTATAATCTCAAAAAACGTTGTATAAAAATAAATTTAAAAATGTTTTTATGAATTATACCGTTTTATTATCTACCAGCAAGTTCAAGTTGATATAAATAACCTATATCAGAACCTGCCAAAGCACGTTTCCATACACGTACTTCATCAATTTGACCAACTAAACCTTTATTCCAACTATCTGTGGTTGTACCGGTAGCAAAAGTTTCAAGTGCACCTAAAACCGGATGACATGGAGTTGTTATAACAAAGTCTTTTGTCGCAGTAGCATCTCTGTTTTCCCATTTTGGATTTGAAATTTTAACTCCATT
Organism: uncultured Paludibacter sp.; assembly: GCA_900498215.1. Lineage (GTDB taxonomy): Bacteria > Bacteroidota > Bacteroidia > Bacteroidales > Paludibacteraceae > UPXZ01. The sequence continues at coordinate 592,393 of LR026962.1, forward strand.
TGAGTAGACTTTAAATAACTTAGTGGTATTATCCCACGTAATAACCATATGAGCCCATTTTCCTCCTACTTTATTAGGATATGCAACATTTCCATCCGCAGCTTCCTCAGCACTTACTTTGATTGTATTTCTCGAATCTTGCCATCCTAAATCAGTATTTGAAACAATAAGACCTTTAAATATAATACTATCACTTGTTGATTTATACCAAGCAGTTTCAGACATCATATTAATGCTTCCTGCCCATTCATTTGCACGTGCAAGAGAAAAAATTACTGATGCTGCATTTGTTGCATCTTGATTATTGGTTAATTTAACCCATGCACTTACAGTAAAACCATTATTTAAGTTTGTTCCAAGATTAGCTAATGTTCCATACAACAAATAACCTAAATTGAAACTAGCGGCTTTATCTTTAACTCCATCAACCCACGTAACGTTACTTGATTTTGTGGGGGCGGTACTTGAAAGAGATTCTTTACCATCTCCATTAAGTGGCCAATAAGCTACTAAGTCAGTTTTGCCAACTTCGTCTGCACTATTATATCCACCAATTGGAGGTAAAGTTTCTTCTTTTTTACAACTTGTAAATGTAACTGCAAAGAATGCAATTACCAATAAACTGATTAATTTAATTTTTTTCATTTTTTTGTTTTTTTAGAGGTTAATTAATATGGTTTTTTGAGATACATATTATATATATTATTGATAATTAGGATTTTGAATTAACAAGCCTTTGCTTAATGTGATTTGCTCTTCTGGTATGGGGAAAAGTTCATATTTACCCACAACAAATATTTTCCCATCTGCCGCCATTGCCGACTGAGCTTTACCTGTCCGCACTAAATCAAACCAACGTTCATGCTCCATTGCCATTTCCAACCTACGTTCTTTGTAAATCTGGTCTAAAGTAACTGTTGTTAAGGTATCTAATCCTGCTCTAGTTCTTATTTTATTAATCCTATAACGTGCTTCATTTGGATTATTAATATGATATGCAGCTTCTGCCCTGATTAACAAAACATCGCTATATTTAAGTAAACGTACATTTTTCGCAGTTTCAGATTTATTATCATTCCATGACTCTTTGAAAGGGCTCTGATAAGCTTTATAATTATATCTTGGATTTGCCCAACCGACTGTTGGAGTCTGAAAACCATCCCAAAGAACTTGACCTGTAAACATAATTGTTCCTTCTTTTCTCCTGTCACCTGTTTCATAAGCGTTTACTAAATTAACAGAAGGAGAATTAAAACCCCAACCAAAATCCGGGGTACCTCGTCCACTTTGTACGTCAGTATAACCATTTACTCCTTTCCCAAGCGTTGCTTGAATTTCAAATAATGATTCTTTACCATTCTCACCCACTTCGCGCCAAACGTCGGCATAATTTGGTAGCAAATCATAAAGATTGCTATTAATTACATTTCCAGCCAAATCAAAGGACTGTTGCCATTTTTCCTCGTACATATATACTTTTGCTAAAAGTCCTTCTGCAGCTCCTTTTGTGGCTCTTCCTACGTTCGCAGCATCATAAGAAACAGGAAGCGAAGCTATAGCATCTATCAAATCTTTTTCTATTTGAGTATATGTTTCTTCTTTTGACTTACGTGTATAAACGATCTGTTTTACTAATTCTTCATCTTTAAAATCAATTTTATCAACGACCAAAGGAACCCCGCCAAAACAGCGTACTAAATCAAAATAAAACATAGCACGTAAAAACTTCAGCTCACCAATATAACGGGTTTTATAAGATTCTTCCAACTCAGAATTTTGCAAATAATAAATTCCTTCATTACAACGATATATTCCTTCATAGCGTCTTTTCCAAATATCATTAAAAGAACGTAAATTTGGAGTAAAAGCCAATTGATCTAATTTATCTTTATCTGTTCCAGCATCACCATCTGAAGAACCTTTATCTGCATCGTCTGAGGTTATGCTTGTTAAACCAATCCAAGCAAATGAGTACATTTCAAAACCAAGCATTTGATTATAAGCACCGTTAACTAATTCAATAGCATATTTTGGCTCTGCCAAGAAGTCTTCACTCGATATTTTGTCTTGAGGCAAAACTTCCAAATCTTTTTCACAACCTGCCAAGAATATTGTGAGACTCAGGGTTATTAATAATAATATATTTATTTTTTTCATAATTTAATTTTTTTACAAGATGAATTATAAATTAATATTTACACCCATTGTAAGTGATTTATTTGTAGGATAAGCATCTAATTCTATACCCGCAGAACCAAGTGGAGAACCTGATCCCGTTAATTCAGGTGAGAATCCAGTATAAGGAGTAAAAATAAATGGATTTACTGCCGTAACAAATACTCTTATTTGTTCAATGTCTTTAAGTATTTTAGGTAATGTATAGCCTAATGTAATGTTGTTTATTCTCAAATAAGCTCCGCTCTCAACGAAATATGTAGAGGGCCATGGAGTATCAGAATAAGGTCTTGGATTTTTCGCTGTTTGACTTGGATTTCCTGGTGTCCAAAAATCATGTAATTCATTCATTTCTACGTTTTCTCCTCCCCAGCGTTGAGCTTTTTTGCCGTTATAAACTTTATTACCTGCGACACCATACAATTCAGTTGTAAAATCAAATCCTTTAAAATCAAATCCTAAATTAAAACCATAGGTAACTTTGGGAATATATGAACCGGAATTAATCCTCGAATCTGAATATGCAAATGATCCATCTATAGTGTATCCTGTAACTTTGTAAACGTAGAACGAACCTATTGGATCTCCCACATGCACTTCTTTTGTATAATGTCCATTACCTAAATCTCCTCCCGTCAATTTATCAAAATATGGGCTATAAATATTTATAACAGCATTTTTGTTATATGCAAAATTTACTCCTACCTTATATTTAAATTCATCTCCAATTTTATCATCCCAAGTTAACATGGTTTCTATCCCTTTATTTTCCACTTTTCCTGCATTTAAATAAACATCTCCGGGAGAAAGCACAGGCGGTAATTTTACAGGAAGAATTACATTGTCTGTCAATTTTCTGTAAAGTTCAATAGTTCCAAATAATCGTTGTTTTAAAACCCTAAATTCAACTCCTCCTCCCAACTCTTTAGTCGTTTCCCAAGTAAGATTAGGATCAACAGCATAGGGTACATAAGAACCGGGAGATATTATTTCCGAAGTACCGAAAGGATAAGTTGCTCCGTTATTAAATAATACTTGATTTACAGATGGACAAGCATTTCCGTTACCAATTTCACCATAACCAATCTTCAATTTCAAATAATCAAAAATTTGTGTGTATTTTTCAAAGAAAGATTCACTACTAACAATCCAACCTGCGGAAATAGCCGGAAACATCCCCCATTTTTGAGATCCTTGAAAATCACTTATCCCATCTCTGCGTAATGATGCTGTAAGCAAGTATTTTCTATTATAATCGTAATCAATTCTTCCAAAATAACCTAAGTTTACCAATGGCGTTTCATTCCAGTTTGAAATTAACGATGATGGAGCTGTTTTATCATCGTTTTTCGATAAATTTAATGTCCAATAATTAGATTGAGCAGGCACATTGTATCGTGTTGCTGAAAGATACTGTGTAGTACGAGCCGTAGAACGCGTAACACCAAGCACTGCGGTAATACCATGTTCATCAAAATTTTTATTATAAGTAAAATAATTATCCCAGTTCCATACATAGAAATTACTTCTACTTTGTGTCAAAGTACTATAGTATTTATTTGGAAAAACGGCTGCTGTAGGATTTTGACTAAACCAATTTATTTCATTTGGTGTATAAGTATATCCTGCTCCCCAATCAATTGTTGCACCATAAGTTGAAGTAAATTTCAAATCCTTCAATAGCTGAAATTCTCCACCTAAAGTACCAAAAAATGTAATATTTCTGTTTTTAACAATATCATAATCCAGCATAGCTACAGGATTAGGAACATTGTTAAACTTATCTCCCACTTCCGTCATCACTCCATCTGCATCAATAAAAGGCATTCCCCATTTTCCATCTTCATATTTCACAGGCATAATAGGGGCTTGTTTGTATGCGGCAGTAAAAGCGCTTAATGGTTGTGGAACATTATTGATTACGGCAATATTGAAACTCTGAACTATCTTTAATTTGTTATTGAATAGTTTATATTCGTTTTTATTAATGAAGTTAGTTCTATTATAATCTGTTCCTTTCAATATTCCTTTTTCTGTATAATGTGTTACACCAAAATAATAGTTTATATTTTCAGTCCCTCCTGATAAAGAAAGAGCATTATTAGTAGTCATTCCTGTTCGAGTAATCTCTTTTAACCAGTTAGTATCATAAGGTTGATTTTCTGCAAATCGCATTCTTCCTGCAGCAAAATTTTGATAATATACAAAATGATAAGTGTCTGCCATATCAACTGTTTTCATCATTCCTTTGAAGCCAACATATCCATCATAATTAATTTTGATTTTTCCAATATTTCCTTTTTTGGTTGTTACAAGAATTACTCCACTCGCACCTTTATTTCCATAAATTGCAAGCGAGGATGCGTCTTTTAAAACATCAATTGTTTCAATGTCGTTTGAGCTTAAACCATTTAAACTTGTTGCTTCAATGCCATCAATTACAAATAGAGGGGTTCCTCCACCTAAAACGGTATTTATACCCCGAATCATAACAGTAGGAGATTTCCCAGGTTCGTCTGTAGCAATAATATTAACACCTGCAGCTTTTCCTTGTATAGATTGAATCGCAGAATTAGCCGGTGTTTTTAATATATCTTCTGATTTTACTTGAACTACCGAACCGGTAACAGCTCCTGCTTTTTTAGTTCCATAACCTACTACTACAACTTCCTCTAATATTTTTTCATTTGTAGATAAGGCGATAGACAATGGTGCATCTGATTTTATTAACACTTCTTGTGGTTCATAACCTACATAACTTATTAATAAAGTAGATCCGGGAGGAACACTAATTGTGAAATTTCCATCAAAGCTTGTAAGGGTTCCATTAGTAGTGCCTTTTTGAAGCACATTGGCTCCAATAAGTGTTTCACCTGTTTTTTTGTCTGTAACAATTCCTTGGATTTTTAATTCTTGAGCAAAGATTGTGGTAAATGACAAAAAAATCAGTAAACTAAATGTCATACGTTTGTTCTTCATAGAATTGTATTTAATTATTTAACAATTTATTTTGAGTTATTTTCAACCTTTTGTTTTTTATTTTTGTTTTTAGCTTTTCCATAAAATTTTATTTTTCTTGTTTATTTTTCGAAGGTTTTCACGGGTGGTATGTACATTAAAGAGGTTATCCAAATGGAATCTTTTCTCTTATTAAATTGTAGGTACTGAATGCTTTATGCGTACGAAAATAACATACACACGCCCCGTGAAAACGCTCGCTTTTGAGAAAACTAACAACATCATTGATTATTTCCAATCCTCTTACCTTT
>LR026962.1:598086-607825 GCA_900498215.1 uncultured Paludibacter sp.
CGATATCTACCAACTTCTACTCCTTTTGGAGAGATATTCATTAAATGTGCAATGTCTTTGGTAGAAAGATTTAGACGAAGAAACGCACAAAATCGCAGATCGTTGGATGTTAATTCAGGATATTTTAAATGCAAATTCCTGAAGAAGTTTTCATGTATGCGGTCAAAATTACTTTGAAAAATTAGCCAATCATCTTCTGAAGAAATATTTTCATCCAGTAATTTTATCAATTTATCATAGTATTTATTAGGATATTGGTTCCCTAATGTTTTTTTAAGCAATATTATTTCTTCCTTTATATTGTTTAATAATTCATTTTTCTTTATTAAGGTCATTGTAGAAGCCGCTAATTCTTTGCTTTTCAAAGATAATTCTGATTCTAATTTTTCTTTTTCAAGTGTTAGTATTTGCTGCTCACGTTTTTCAATTTCTTTTTTTCTCAAGTCTTCTTGTTCTTTTAAATATTTCTCCTTTTTTCGTGTGTATTTTGTGTGAATATAGCGATATAACACATATAAAAGAGTTAAAAATATCAGAGAATATAGCAACTTAAATAACGAGCTCCAATAAAATGGTGGTTTTACGGTGAATGAATATTTCAAACTTCCAACACTCTTACCGTCATTGGTAAATGCTTCTGCTTGAAAAATATAATTCCCTGCCGGAAGATAATCATACTGTTTACTGTTAAAAGTGGTAGGCATTCCCCATTTTTCATCCAGTCCTTGTAATTTATATCTGAAAGTAATATCATCTAAATTTGAATATTGGGGGAAAAACACAGTAAAGTAAATGCTGTTTTTTATATAAGGAAGTTTTATTTTATTATTTCCAAAAATAGGAAGCATCTCTTTTTCATTTGATTTTTTGTTACGTATTTCAACTTTCAGTAGTTGCATTTCAGGAAACTTTGCCTGAGAATAATTATTATCGTTAAAATGCAACGCCAAGCCATTTTCAAGAGTAATTATCGACAATTTATTTGAAATGGGTACAATATTTTCGCTGTTATCTACTGTTTGGTTTTGAAGGGTGGAAAAATGGATTCTATCCATTATCTTTACCTCATTTTCTTTAATTTGAGTTAAAGCAGCTTCTTCATTTCTTATAAACCAGTATACATTGGGTGAATTATAACAGACATTATGCGCCTGGTTAAAGCGTCCTAAAACGGTATTTAATTCTTTATAGGNAACAATTTTNTTTTGTAAATCGTCATACCTATAAAAACCATTATTATCGGAAAATACTATTCTATTNTTAAGTAAATAAATCTTTNCCGGAAGTTCATTTTTGCCGTCTAATGAATGATAAGTTGTTATCTTATCTATGGTCTGNAAATCNTCCTTAAGCGTAATTTTATAAAAATCTTTGTGCAGATGCGAAGCCCAAATATTCCCTTGAAAGTCGATTTGGATAGTTTTTATAGGATTATAGAAATTTTTTATCGTGTGGCTGAAAATCCATCGGTTATTTTCTTTACGGTAAACACATATTTCATTATATGTTCCCTGCACCAATACTTCTTTTCCATAAATGTGTCCTTTTGCCATACACATTCCACCACCATAAGGAGATACCTTTTTATTTTGTCCCGTAGAGATTATTTCAAAAGTTTCCTGGTTTGTCCCGCAAAATAATTGTCCGTCGGCTTGAAAAATATCCCAAACCTGACCTCTAATTTGCTTATCAGACTGAAGGTTAGTAATTTTTTTATCATCTAATGATAAAGTAGCTTTATAAAGTCCTTGATTTGTAGCAAGATATAGAATCGGATTTTGATATGCTACGGAATAAACCGAACCTATCGAAGGAGTAAACGAATGTATAAANCTCANCGAGTTTCCTAAATTCACCATTGAAATACCCTTATCCAATGCTAACCATAAGTTATTTTCCACATCGGAATGCATACCTAACACCGTATTATTTTGAAGAGTATTAATAGTGTTCAATTCCCACATTTTTTGTCCTTTTCTATTGAGCGCTAAAACTCCATTCTGAATAGTTCCAACAATAATTAATGAATCCTTCGTTAACACAGCTTTATTCACACCCCATTTTGAAAGCCAATCCTCAGCATTAGTGGTAAATTTTTCAAAATTCTTACCATCAAACGTAAAAATTCCCTCCGATTCTGTAACAATATATGTCAAGGTAGAACTAACAGGTAACAGTTTAATAACCGAACTTTTAAACGGAACATTTTCCAATTTTACAAATATTCTTTTATTTAGTTCATATTTACAAAATCCGTATTTATGATTAAACACAAACAACTGATTATTAAACTCTTGCAAGTACAAAAACGTAAACCAATAACGCATTCCGGTTATTGTTTTNCCATCCCAAATAAATATACTTGCAAACGATTGAAAAATAATTTTTCCATCAAACTCCATAATGTGCCAAATTTCATCATTTTTCATTTTATATTTTTTCAAAAAAGATGAAAGTGAAGTATAAATGAGTTTTCCATAATTATCTTTNTCAAAATAACCGAACTCCTCAAATGAACCCACGTAAATTCTATTTTTTGAATCGATATAAATAGATCGAACAGACTGATTACGAGGCATTTTTATTAAGTTAAAATCCCAACCGTCATAACAAAGTAATCCTTCATTATTGCCAAAATACATTAACCGATTGTTATCTTGATAAACGGACCAATTTTGACTCCCGGCTTTATAATCTTTTTTTGAAAATTGGTTAATGATAGGTATAAAATTCTGAGCATTTCCGGTTAAAGCGAGAAATACAAATAGTAATGATATTACATTCTTAATTCGCAACATAATTTTTGGTCATTTTATTATCAGCTTTTTCAACTCGTTTCCTTTTAATGTTATGGTAATGCAAATATATAGATTTTACATACAAATTTAATATTCGAAGAATAAAATCCTAAAAATTAAAATATTCTGGCATGTTTTGTTCATAACATAACAAAAATCCAAGTTTTTTTCCGAACTTTGCAAAAAATTTATATTTGTCATTTTTAATGAAAACAAACAATGAAAATCGGCAACGGAATGGGAATTTCGGAACCGAACGCAATGGAAAACCATTTGAAAGACGAGACGGAAAACCCAATTTCCGTGCAAATCAACGAACCGCAACTAACTTCAGGGATAATAAGGAAGAAAAACCTTACAATAAATTCCGAAAAAGAGAAGAAAATCAGGAAAATTTTGGAGAAAGAAGGAGTTTCAACAAAAATAACTTCGATAAGGATAATCGTAGAAATGACAACTTCGGATATAAGAAAAAATCATTTTCAAACGACGAACCTCGCAGGGANAAACTGAGTTTCAGAACATCAAAAGAAGTAAACGAATCGAAATTTATTGAGACTCGTTTTGATAATAAGGAACGCAAAGTAACTTTCCGTCCCCGAAAAAATTCAGGAAATTACGATCCGAATGCCAAATACAGCAGAAAGAAACAACTGGAATATAGTAAATCTAACGTTGACCCAAACAAACCGATACGTTTAAATAAATTCCTTGCAAATGCAGGGGTTTGCTCCCGTCGGGAAGCGGATGAATTTATTCAAGCCGGAGTTATTTCTGTAAATGGAGAAATTGTTAGTGAATTAGGAACTAAAATTCTCCCGACTGACAAAGTAATGTTCCACAATGAACCGGTACAATCAGAACGTAAAATTTACATTTTGCTCAATAAACCCAAAGATTGTGTAACTACTACGGAAGACACGCACGCGCGACTTACTGTGCTTGATTTGGTGAAAAACGCCTGCAGCGAACGAATTTATCCCGTAGGGCGTTTGGACAGAAATACAACAGGCGTTTTACTTCTCACTAACGATGGAGATTTGGCTTCAAAACTTACCCACCCTAAATTTGAGAAAAAGAAAATTTATCACGTAGTGTTGGATAAAAATTTGGAAAGAGACGATTTTGAAACAATCTTGTCCGGAGTTGAATTAGAAGACTTTAAAATTGCCGCCGATGCGCTCGATTTTATAAAAGAAGATTCAATGAGAGAAGTGGGAATTGAAATTCACACGGGTCAAAATCGCATTGTACGTCGTATATTTGAGAAATTGGGCTATAAAATAATGCGGTTAGACCGTGTTTATTTTGCCGGATTAACAAAGAAAAATTTACCTCGNGGNAAATATCGTTTNCTTACNGAAAGAGAAGTGAATATGCTGAAAATGGGAGCTTANAATTAGAACNNAATNANATNTTNTATAAAAATCGAACTCAAAAGGTTCGATTTTTCTTTTTAAATCTACNGAATATTAATAAAAATCATTATTTTTGCATCCCGAAAATCAATTTTGCCTTTTTAGCTCAGTTGGTAGAGCAATTCATTCGTAATGAATAGGTCTGGGGTTCGAGTCCCCAAAAAGGCTCCACCAAAGAGAATTGCCGAAAAAGGAATTCTCTTTTTTTTATCCAAATGAATAAAAAAGATTTTTTTCATATTATTCCGCAGAATAAAGCCATTCAACGTATGAATGAGTTTGGNAAAAATGCTTCACCTTTTCTTTTTATNATAGATTACAAGGCGGNAAATGCTATTGTTCTTACTGAAAATGAGATAAATGCGGAAAAAATATTGTTTCAGTTTGAAAATGCTACAAATATTCCGGAAAAATCTTTTTTCACAAACAAAAAAGAATTCTTTTTTGAAAAATTTCCGATACAAAAATCGGATTATTTTGAAAAAATTAATTTTGTAAAACACGAAATTCACAGAGGAAACTCATTCCTTACCAATCTTACACAACCTACGCCTATTAAAACAAATCTTACTTTAGAAGATATTTTTTATCGTTCTAAAGCAAGATATAAACTTTGGTTAAAAGATTGGTTTGTAGTATTTTCTCCCGAAATTTTTGTGAAAATTGACAATGGAATCATTTCTTCGTACCCAATGAAAGGAACCATTGATGCTTCGTTTCCCGATGCCGAAAAAATTATTCTGAATAATGAAAAAGAAAAAGCTGAACACGCAACAATTGTAGATTTGATTCGGAACGATATAAGTATGATAGCTGATGAAGTGAAAGTAAAACGTTTTCGGTACGTTGAAAAATTACACACCAACCAATTTGATTTACTTCAAGTTAGTTCACATATTGAAGGAAAATTACCCGAAAATTATAGTGAAAACTTAGGCGAAATTATTTTTAAATTACTTCCGGCCGGTTCAATTTCAGGGGCTCCAAAACCTAAAACATTAGAAATTATTGAAAAAGCCGAGCAATACGAACGTGGTTTTTACACGGGTGTTTGCGGTTATTTCGATGGTAAAAACCTGGATTCTGCCGTTATGATTCGATTTATTGAACAAACCGGTAATCAACTTGTTTTCAAAAGCGGAGGCGGTATTACGTTTTTAAGCGATGCCGAAAAAGAATACGAAGAATTAATTCAAAAAGTATATGTCCCGATTTATTGAAAGCATCAAATTACTGGAAGGAAAATTTTATCGCTTAGAATCCCATCAAGAACGGATAAATAAAATTTTTGATGAATTTTTTCCTGAAAAAGAAAAAATTACGCTATCAAAAATAATTGACAGTCAGAAAATTCCACAAAANGGNCTTTTTAAATTTCGGGTTGTATTCAGTTCAAAAACAGAAACCGTTGAAATTATTCCGTATACACTGCCTGAAATAAAGAGTTTAAAAATAATTGAAACAGATATTCCTACCACCTTTTACAAATCTGCCGATAGAGAAAAAATAAATCAAGCGTTTTCAAAAAAAGAAGATTGCGACGATATTTTGATTGTAAGAAATAACTTGATAACCGATACCTCCTATTGTAATATTGCCTTATTTGATGGTAAAAACTGGTTTACCCCAAAAACACCTCTTATTTACGGAACACAACGAACATCTCTTTTGCAAAAAAATAAAATTATAGAAAAAAATATTACCATAAATGATTTATCCAATTATCAATCAGTTTGTTTATTTAATGCGATGATTGAATTTGGCGAAATAATTATTCCGGCAAAAAACATCAAAAGATAAAAAATTATCGTAAAAACACTGTATATTTATTAATTTGTAAGAAAACTGAACAATTTTATTACATTTTTGTTTGATATTTCAAAAATTGGTTTTATCTTTGCGTTCGATTTAAGAAAAATGAACAATAACAGTTTACATATTATTCTTCTCGGTATTATTATTCTCTTACGTAGTCAGAGAGTGTGAGTTTGGTATGTAAATAACTGGATAGATATAGATAAACCTTTCTCACATTGTCGAGAAAGGTTTTTTTGTAGCCAGTTTATTTGGAATAACAGTTTCCAAACGGTTGAAAGACGTTTTGAAAATATTAACTAACAAATAAAACCCGTTTCCCTTTACGGTTCTTCCCCTGCGGGGAAGTTAGAGGGGCTTATATGGACAAATTATTTATTTTTGACACCACATTGCGCGATGGAGAACAAGTTCCGGGATGCCAATTAAACACTGTAGAAAAAATTCAGGTTGCAAAAGCATTGGAAGAACTTGGTGTAGATGTAATCGAAGCCGGTTTTCCTATTTCAAGTCCGGGCGATTTCAAATCGGTAGTAGAAATTTCCAAAGCTGTTACGTGGCCTACGATTTGCGCTCTCACACGCGGCGTACAGAAAGATATTGAAGTAGCTGCGCAAGCACTGGAGTTTGCTAAGCATAAACGTATTCATACAGGAATCGGGACTTCGGAATATCATATCAAATATAAATTTAATTCTACACAAGATGAAATTTTGGAACGCGCCATCGCAGCTACAAAATATGCAAAAAAATACGTGGAAGATGTTGAATTTTATTGCGAAGATGCCGGACGTACCGACAACATTTATCTTGCAAAAGTAGTGGAAGCCGTTATTAAAGCAGGAGCTACTGTGGTTAATATTCCGGATACAACCGGCTATTGTTTGCCTTGGGAATATGGAGAAAAAATCAAATTTCTTTTTGAAAACGTAAAAGGAATTGNNAAAGCNATTNTATCCACACATTGCCANAACGATCTCGGAATGGCAACTGCAAATACAATGGCGGGAGTTTTGAACGGAGCTCGTCAGGTAGAAGTTACCATTAACGGAATTGGTGAACGCGCCGGAAATACATCATTGGAAGAAGTTGCAATGATACTAAAATGTCATAAAGGAATGAATATTGAAACACAAATCAATACACAAAAAATTTACCCTATTAGCCGTTTGGTTTCCAGTTTAATGAATATGCCGGTGCAACCAAACAAAGCGGTAGTAGGACGCAATGCTTTTGCACATTCTTCAGGAATACATCAGGATGGAGTTTTGAAAGGACGTGAAACCTATGAAATTATGGATCCGAAAGATGTAGGGATAGACGAAAATTCCATTATTTTAACGGCAAGAAGCGGACGCGCCGCTTTGAAACACAGATTGAGCATGCTTGGTGTGGAAGTAGAAAATGGAAAATTAGATGAAATTTACGGAGAATTCCTGAAATTGGCAGACAGGAAAAAAGATATTAACGATGACGATGTTTTAATGTTGGCAGGAAAAGAACGAGCTGAACATCAACGAATTAAAATTGAGTATTTGCAAGTAACATCGGGTGTCGGAGTAAAATCTGTAGCAAGTCTGGGATTAGTTATTGCAGGCGAGAAATTTGAAGCAGCCGCAAGTGGAAATGGTCCTGTTGACGCTGCTATCAAAGCATTAAAACAAATTATCAGACGTGAAATGAATCTTCAAGAATTTACAATTCAAGCTATCAGTCGTGGAAGCGATGATGTTGGTAAAGTTCACATGCAAGTAGAATATAAAGGACAAATTTACTATGGTTTTGGAGCAAATACCGATATTATTGCCGCATCAGTAGAAGCGTATGTAAATGCAATCAATAAATTTGTAAAATAGACTAAAAGACAACAGATTTCAAACATTAGACTTTTTGTNANNATTCTGATTTNTGTTGTATCATATCAAAATAACAAAAAATATGACAAATAACGAACAAAAAACAACTGGCAAAACTCTCTTTGATAAAATTTGGGATGCACATGTAGTTTCGCAAGTAGAAAATGGACCGACACAACTGTATATCGATCGCCATTTTTGTCACGAAGTAACCAGCCCGCAGGCATTTGAAGGACTTCGTAAACGGGGATTGAAAGTTTTTCGTCCTGAAAAAACNACAATGACTGCCGATCACAACACTCCTACAATTAATCAAGATCAGCCCGTTAAAGACCCAATTTCAAGAAATCAATTAGATACTTTTGCTCAAAATGCAAAATATTTTGATATGCCGCTTTTTTTCCCACTTGGACACGAGAAAAATGGCGTAGTTCATATCATCGGACCTGAAAACGGTTTTACTCAACCCGGAATGACTATTGTTTGTGGCGATAGCCACACTTCTACACACGGTGCATTTGGTTCTATTGCTTTTGGTATTGGGACAAGTGAGGTGGAAATGGTTTTAGCAACACAGTGTATTTTACAAACCCGACCTAAAACTATGCGGATTACGTTCGACGGAAAACTGCAAAAAGGAGTAACAGCCAAAGATTTAGCGCTGTTCATGATTTCTCAACTCACTACCGGAGGTGCTACCGGCTATTTTGTAGAATACGCGGGGGAAGCCATTAGAAATATGAATATGGAAGAACGTATGACTGTTTGTAATCTTTCCATAGAAATGGGAGCTCGCGGAGGAATGATTGCTCCTGATGAAACTACTTTTGCTTATGTAAAAGGACGTGAATTTGCTCCAAAAGGCGATGAGTGGAATAAAAAACTTGCATATTGGAAAACATTGAAAACGGATAATGACGCCGTATTTGACAAAGAATTGATTTTTGATGCTGCAGAAATTCAACCGATGATAACTTACGGAACTAATCCCGGAATGGGAATGGGAATCAACGATTCTATTCCAACGCTGGATGAAATAGATGAAGCCGGACGTATTTCCTTTCAAAAATCATTGGATTACATGGGTTTCAAACCGGGAGAAAAATTACTTGGAAAATCAATAGATTATGTTTTTCTGGGTAGTTGTACCAACGGACGCATTGAAGATTTTCGCACGTTTGCTAATTATGTAAAGGGAAAGAAAAAAGCTGAAAACGTAACCGCTTGGCTCGTTCCGGGAAGTTGGAAAGTACGTCAGCAAATAGAAGAAGAAGGATTGGACAANATACTTTCAGAAGCCGGTTTTGCTCTTCGTCAGCCGGGTTGTTCTGCTTGTTTAGCAATGAATGATGATAAAGTTCCGGCAGGAAAATATGCAGTAAGCACCTCAAACCGTAACTTTGAAGGACGTCAAGGACCCGGCGCGCGTACCATTTTAGCCGGACCGCTTGTAGCGGCAGCTGCTGCAGTAACGGGGAAAATAAGCCTCCCCTAACCCCTCCGAAGGAGAGGAAAATTATTCCTTATTGAAATAATAACACAAAACCGCTACCCGCACGGTCTTCCCCACTAGGGGAATAAAAGGGGGTTATTTTATGGAAAAATTCAAAACATTTACTTCAACCTGTGTTCCACTTCCTATTGAAAATGTGGATACCGATCAGATAATTCCGGCTCGTTTCTTAAAAGCTACCGATAAAAGTGGCTTTGGAGATAATTTATTTGCCGACTGGCGATACGAAAAAAACGGCGCGCCTAAAACCGATTTTGTTCTTAATAATCCGCTGTATGCCGGTACAATTTTGGTTGCAGGAAAAAATTTCGGAAGCGGTTCAAGTCGTGAGCATGCTGC
>LR026962.1:608505-616562 GCA_900498215.1 uncultured Paludibacter sp.
ATGTTACCTGATACTCTTGGTATTCTCAATCCCGATGAAGCTCACAAGTTCTGTAAAAAAATGGTGGAACGTTACCCAACACTACATTTTGATTTTCACGCACACAACGATTATGATTTGGCTGTGGCAAACGTATTTGAAGCAATAAAAGCAGGAGTAAANGGCGTTCACACAACAGTAAACGGNTTGGGTGAACGAGCCGGAAATGCACCGCTTACAAGTATTTTGGCGTTAATTCATGATCATCTTAAACTCAAAACAAATATCCGGGAAAAAAATGTTTTTTATGTAAGTAAAGTGGTCGAAAGTTATTCCGGAGTACGCATTCCAAACAATAAACCGTTAATTGGCGACAATGTATTTACTCAAGTTGCGGGAATTCATGCGGACGGAGACAATAAAAAAAATCTGTATTACAACGATTTGCTTCCCGAACGATTTGGACGTACCCGCGAATACGCATTGGGAAAAACATCAGGAAAAGCCAATATACTAAAAAATCTGGAAGCTCTTGGTATTGAGTTAGACGATGAGTCGATGAAAAAAATTACCGCACATATTATTGAATTGGGCGATAAAAAACAAATGGTTTCACAAGATGAACTTCCATATATAATCTCGGATATTCTAAAAAACGGAGAAGATAATCAAGATATTAAAATTCTTAATTATTCCTTAACACTTACCAAAGAACTTCGTCCAATGGCGACTGTAAAAATNTCCATTAAAGGCGAAGAATATCAGCAAACTGCCGCCGGCGACGGACAATTTAATGCATTTTCNAAAGCAATGTATAAAATTTACAAGAAACTGGACAAACCTACGCCNGAATTATTGGATTATGTNGTNGTTATTCCGCCAGGAGGACAAACCGATGCNCTCGTACAAACCATTATTACTTGGAAATTTGACGGCAAAACATTCAAAACACGCGGACTTGACCCCGATCAAACAGTTGCCGCTATTAAAGCCACAATGAAAATGCTGAATATGATTGAAAGCGGAAATATTCCTACCATTAAATATATGGAATTGCCGTAAAATATCTGAATCCTAATTTGATTAATTTAATTGATTATTCTGATTTTAATGCTTATTTTTGTAAGCATTAATTAAATGTGGTATGAACAGATTGGAAAAGTAAAAAAATAAGTAAAACATAACAATTATAACTATAATAAAACTCCAAAAAACCTTTTTAGGGAGTTGAGGAAAAAACTTTTATGAGTATATTAAAAATAGCAGTTCTCCCGGGCGATGGAATTGGTCCCGAAATAGTAAAACAAGCGTTAGACGTAACAAAAGCCGTGTGCGAGAAATTTGGTCATCAGTTGGAATACAAAGAAGGCATTGTAGGCGCATGTGCCATTGATGCCGTAGGAAATCCGTATCCACCTGAAACGCACGAACTTTGTATGGAATCTGATGCAGTGCTTTTTGGCGCGATTGGCGACCCTAAATTTGATAATAACCCAAGTGCAAAAGTACGTCCCGAACAAGGTTTGCTTAAAATGCGCAAAGATTTGGGTTTGTATGCCAATATCCGTCCGGTATCAACTTTTCCACAATTACTTCATAAATCTCCTCTTAGAGCCGATTTGGTTGATGGAGCCGATTTTATGTGTATCCGCGAATTAACAGGAGGAATGTATTTTGGTCGTCCTCAAGGAAGAAGCGAAGATGGAAATACCGCTTACGACACGTGTGTTTACACTCGCGAAGAAGTGGAACGTATTCTTCATTTAGCATATAAATTTGCAGGGCAGAGGAGAAAAAAGGTAACTATCGTGGATAAAGCCAATGTGATTGCAACATCGCGTCTGTGGCGTCAGATAGGACAGGAAATCGCCCCTTTATATCCCGAAATTGAAACCGAATTTATGTTTGTGGATAATGCCGCTATGCGTATTATTCAGTGGCCTAAAAGTTTCGATGTGTTGGTAACCGAAAATCTTTTTGGCGACATCCTTACCGATGAAGCTTCGGTAATTACAGGTTCACTCGGAATGCTGCCTTCGGCATCCATTGGTTTACATACATCGGTTTTCGAGCCTATTCACGGTTCATATCCTCAAGCGGCAGGAAAAAATATTGCCAATCCGCTTGCAACCGTTCTTTCTGCNGCGTTGATGTTTGAATATGCATTTGGAATGCACGAAGAAGGAAAAATCATCCGCAATGCCGTAACAGCCAGTATGGAAGCGGGAATTGTTACCGAAGACATTGCAGACGGCGCCAAAGCTTATTCTACAAGTGATGTTGGCGAATGGATTGTAAAATGGATAAAAGAGAAGTAGTTAATTTGTTAATTTGTTAAATTGTTAAATTGTTAATTTGTTGATTTGTTAATTTGTTGATTTGTATAAATACAATATATATAACAGATAACGGCGAACAAAATTTTTGTTCGCCGTTATCTAATTTATTATATCTTGAATAAACCAATTTATTACTCAACTAATTAACTAATTAACTGATTTTACCCATTCATCCATAGCTTTAGCGGCTTTGCGTCCATCGCCCATAGCAAGAATTACGGTGGCGCCGCCACGCACAATATCGCCTCCGGCAAAAATAATAGGGATGGAAGATTGCATTGTTTCTTCATTTACAACCAGCGTTCCCCATTTCGTGGTTTGCAATTCCGGAACAGATTGTGAAATCAACGGATTAGGCGAAACTCCCACACTTACAATCACTTCGTCCACTTCTATCAATTTAGTTACACCCGGAACTTCCACAGGAGAACGTCTTCCTGAAGCATCCGGTTCTCCTAACTTCATCACTTGCAACAGCATTTTGGTAACCCGACCTTTTTCATCTCCATAATATTCCATCGGATTGTGTAAGGTAAGAAACTCGATACCTTCTTCTTTGGCATGTTTTACTTCTTCCACACGTGCAGGCATTTCTTCTTCGGAACGACGGTAAACAATCATCGCTTTTTCCGCTCCTAAACGACGTGCGGTTCTAACAGCATCCATAGCGGTGTTTCCTCCGCCAATAACCGCCACTTTTTTGCCTTTATATACAGGCGTATCGGAATCATCGCTGGCGGCATCCATTAAGTTTACACGTGTCAAATATTCGTTGGAAGACATAATTCCCACCAAATTTTCACCGGGAATGTTCATAAAACGAGGTAATCCGGCGCCGCTTCCTACAAATATTCCTTTAAATCCATCTTGTTCCAATTCCTGAATTGAAATGGTTTTACCCACAATACAGTTATTGATAAACTTCACACCCATTGCACGTAAATTATCAATTTCCACATCTACAATTTCATTTGGAAGACGGAATTCCGGAATTCCGTATTTCAAAACGCCGCCAATTTCGTGTAACGCTTCAAACACAGTAACATCGTAACCTAATTTTGCCATATCTCCCGCAAAAGAAAGTCCGGCGGGTCCGGAACCCACCACCGCAATTTTAATTCTATTGGCAGGAGCTGTTTCAGGAACAGAAATTCGTCCGCTTTCGCGTTCGTAATCGGCTGCAAAACGTTCCAAATGTCCGATGGCAACCGGTTCTTTTTTCATTTTAAGATGAACACACTTAGCTTCACACTGACGTTCTTGAGGACAAACACGTCCGCAAACAGCAGGTAGCGCCGATGTTAATTTCAGCACTTTTGCCGCTTCCAAAAAATTTCCTCTTTCAATTTCCTTAATAAAATCGGGTATTTGAATGGAAACAGGACAACCCTCCATACACGTTGGATTTGCACAATCTAAACAACGCTGTGCTTCCGCCATTGCCAATTCGGGTGTCAAGCCCAAATTCACTTCTTCATTCCGAATATGACTGCGATACTCTGCATCCAATTCGGGCATATGTACACGCGGTTTTTCTGTTCTTTCTTTTGCTTTTATCGTGTTTCGTAAATCTACACGCCACTGCTCGTTTCTTTGTGTTATTGCTCCCATATCTAATTTTTCATTTTTTTCATTTCTTCTTGTTCAATGTCTTTATAACCACCGAGACGCATCAACATTTCATCAAAATCCACCTGATGAGCATCAAATTCAGGTCCATCCACACAAACAAATTTGGTTTTTCCACCTACTGATACACGACAAGCTCCACACATTCCGGTACCATCTACCATAATCGTATTCAAGGATGCTAAGGTTGGAATTTCGTATTTTTTGGTCAGAAGACTTACAAATTTCATCATAACAGCGGGTCCGATAGTTACACACATATCTACTTTTTCCCTGTTAACAATCGTTTCTATACCGTTTGTAACCAAACCTTTGTTTCCGTAACTTCCATCATCGGTCATTACAATTACTTCATCTGAAAATTCGCGCATTTGTTCTTCAAGAATAATTAACTCTTTGGTGCGAGCTGCTAATACAGTAATAACACGATTTCCTGCTTTTTTCAACGCTTGTGCAATGGGCATCATCGGGGCAGTTCCTACACCTCCACAAGCACAAACAACTGTTCCGAAATTTTCGATGTGAGTTGCTTTCCCAAGCGGTCCCACAAGGTCTGTAATGTATTCACCTTCTTGCAACGCACATAATTTTGATGAGGAAACTCCCATTTTTTGTACTACGAGTGTTATTGTTCCTTTTTTCACATCAGCATCAGCAATTGTAAGCGGAATGCGTTCCCCTTTTTTTCCCACACGAACGATTACAAAATGACCCGCTTTACGCGAGCGGGCTATCAACGGAGCTTCCACTTCAAACTTCACCACATTAGCTGAAAAATACTCTTTACTTACAATTTTATTCATTTATTTTAAGTTGATTTGTTAATGGTTTTATTGGTTAATATAATATATTCAGATTTCAGATTTCAGATTTCAGATTTCGGATTTCTGACTTCAGACTTCAGACTTCCGTTTCAGTCCGTATGTTCTATTTTAATATCCATTTCTTTTGGATGTTCGCTTGTGCCTCCGTTAATTTTTAAATCAGGTATGGGAAGTTCTTCTATCGGCACCATATCTAACGAATCTCTTACATCAATCGTATCCGGCTGATAATACGATTCGCATTTATAATCACGAAGAATTTTCTCTTTCGGTTCTTCAGGAAATTTTGCCCTGTAATACTCAAAATTTTTATCAGCCAGCACTTTCTCCATAAACAAGGCAAAAATTGGTAAAGCTGTACGGCTTCCCTGACCTAAACTTCCATTACGGAAGTGAATACTTCGATGCTCCGCTCCTACCCAAGCTCCTCCTACCAATTTAGGGGTTACACCTACATACCACGCGTCGGAATAATTGGAAGATGTTCCCGTTTTTCCTCCAAATTCGGTATTCCAACGCATTAAATCGAAATTCCACAAAGCCCGCGAAGTTCCGCCCGGTTCGGTGATTCCGCCTTTAAGCAATTCAGTCATAAGAAAAGCGTTTTCATACGAAATCACACGTTTGGGTTTTACTTTGTCTTCGTATATCACATAACCGTCATTATCCACAATTTTTGTTATGATTACGGGTAAATGATACATACCTTCGCCTACTACGGTGCTATATGAATTCACCATTTCGAGCAATGAAACATCGGAAGCACCCAAACTTAAAGGAGGTAATTCTACTAAATTGGATTGGACACCTAATAAATGCGCTGTTTTTGCTACAGACGGAATTCCCACTTCCTGAGCCAATTTAGCAGCCACGGTATTTACAGAACGTGCAAATGCGCGCTTTAAAGTCATAGAGGAATAAGTGTAACCTCCGGTAGAGTTTTTCGGACGCCAAGTAACACCATCGTATTTCCACGAGAAAGGACTGTCCTCAATTCTATCACACGGCGATTTTCCCGCAATCATTCCTGCAGTATAAACAAAAAGTTTAAATGTAGAACCCGGCTGACGTTTACTTTGAGCAACTTTGTCGTATTGCCAATAATCATAATCAACATCTCCCACCCAAGCTCTTATCTGTTTCGTGTCGGGTTCCATAGCGACAAATCCGCAATGGAGAAAATGGTTCATATAACGGATTGAATCCATTATACTCATTTCAAATTCTTTATATCTTTTTGTATTATAATCAAATACCCTGATTTTTTTCGTCTTATTCAGGTATTTTTGAATAGAGTCTTCATTATTTTCATATCTGGCTTTAAGACGTTTATAAACCGCCGTACGTTTTGTCAGATCTTCTATAAAGTTAGGAAGTTCATTTCCATTCTCGTCTCTCCAAGGATTTTGACCCGACCAGTGCGCAAAAAAACTCTGTTGCAATGATTTCATCTGTTTTTGAACCGCATCTTCAGCGTATTGCTGCAATCTGGAATCGAGCGTAACGTAAATTTTTAATCCGTCAGAATAAATATCGTATCCGTTGGCTTCGCCCCAAGATTCTAAAAAACGGGTTAAATAAGCGCGAAAATAAGGCGCAATTCCTTCGTTGGGTTTCTCAACGCTGTAATTCAGTATTAAAGGACGTTTTGCTAAAGAATCCGCTTGATGTTTGGTTATATATTTATTCTTAGCCAGCAAGTGAAATATCAGATTTCTTCTTTTCAGTGAATTATCCTGATGAATATACGGATTGTATTTTGTAATGGCTTTAAGCAAACCAACCAAAACGGCAGACTGTTCGTAAGTCAATTTATCGGGTGTAGTATTGAAATAGGTTTTGGCTGCCGTATGAATTCCATAAGCGTTACTACCAAAACTGACCGTATTCAAATACATTGTAAGAATATCATTTTTGGAATAAAACACCTCCAATTTGATAGCTGCAGTCCATTCTTTGGTTTTCTCGATAAGTAAACGGAGCCCCGGTAATGATCCTAAAAAACCTGTGGAATACTGACTGCGGGTTTTATACATGTTTTTTACCAACTGTTGCGTAATGGTGCTTGCTCCCCGCGGATTTCCTGTAATGGCATCTCTCACTGCCGATGCAATTCCGTGAAAATCAATTCCAAAATGTTTATAAAAACGCACATCTTCGGTACTTATAAGCGTATTGACAAGGTTGGGTGAAATTTCTTCAAATTTTACCAATTTACGGTTTTCATTGAAGTATTTACCGATAGTTTTACCATCGGCGCTAATAATTTCGGAAGAAAGCGATTGAGGAGGGTCGCTAATAGCCCTAAGCGTGGGCGATTTTCCAAATAACCATAAAAAATTTATATCGACAATAAAAAGATAAAAAAGGAATATTCCGAATAATGTCAAGAGTGAATTTGCTGTTTTTTTCCACTTCGGAAGATTATGAAAACGTATGATGCGTTTCTCGCGCCAAGCAATAAACTGAAAAAACCATACTTTTAGCTTTTCATAAAAAATAAGTAGCTGAGACTGAATGTATTCCCAATTCATATTTTGACTTATAATTTTAAGACAAATTTAGTGGAAATGTTTTAAATAATAAGGGGATGACAGGAAAATGTTATATATATCACAATTTGTGATGATGTATAAAGAAAAACACCCTTATAGCTTTGTTTATCCCTTGTTTTTTGAAGTGTATTTATTAACTATTAAATTGTTAGGCGAATCTTTTAACTGTTCCGCAGCGCTCCTACCCTGCGGAAGTTTTTTGTAAAAAATATTTAATTAAAGATGTTAATTTGTGAAATGAATTTTGTATGTTTGTGAAACAAATATAACGATTAGCGAAATTTGGAACAGGAACTTTACACCTAAGGCGCACAAGCTGTCAATCGCATCCGTTAGCACCAATTAGACAACACAAATGAAAAACATCAAAATTATTTTAATATTTGTCACCTCCTTGATTTTTACATCATTTGGATATGATGCAAATTCATATATAGAAATCCAATTGATTAATAAAAGCCAAAAAGACTCTGGTGTTGAACAAATTACGATTAAAAATAAAAAAAAGATTGTTTCTAAAATACTCTCAGATAAAGACGGAATTTTTAAAATTTCACCCAAGATACTAGACGATTCTATTGATTATGACTTATACTTAACATCTATTGGAATTAATGAAACATATTTGACCACAATAAATTCAAAAACTTCGGGAATTATAAAAATAACTTTACCTAAAACATATAAAATGAGATTTGGAAAAGCAATTTGTCCTAAATGCAAAAGAATAA
>LR026962.1:621072-624227 GCA_900498215.1 uncultured Paludibacter sp.
AAAAAGGACTGCAGACATCACGACGATTAGCTAAATTTGGAACCCAAAAAATTATTCCCTTTTTTACAAATATATTTGCAAAAACCGTTTTTTTTCAGGAACTTTACACCTAAGGCGCACAAGCTGTCAATCGCATCCGTTGTGTGCCAGCTAAAAAAAAACGCACCAACCAAATTAATATACTATGATTATGAATTATATTCTTAATCTTAATATCGCTCAAGTAATAGCTTTGATTTTAATAATCATTGGGTTTGTAATTTCGGGCTTGACATCATTTGCGATTATTAATTCTTTTTCATCTAAAAAATGGATGACTACAAATGGAAAGATTATCAATTCAGAAATCTACAAGCAAAGTTTTACTGGGGAATCTGATGTCACTTATAGACCAAATATAGCTTTTGAATATTTGGTTAATGGAGAGAAATTCATTTCTGATAGAGTGTATTACGGTGTAAAAATAATGTCTAGTGGCAACTGGATAAATAGTAGGAAATTAATAGAAAAATACGCTGTTGATAAGGAGGTTAAAGTCTATTATAATCCAAATAAACCTAAGGTTTCAGTGCTTGAACCCGGATTACATTTTGATTTGGGTGGGATTTTTGTATTTTCGATTTGCTTTGTTGCACTTGGACTAATAATTTATTTAAATAGCGATTTTNTATTGAAACTACTTGATCAATCGAAATGAAAAAATAGCCGGCACATAACACCGCATATAATTTATTGGGGTTGAAGAGCTAATTGCAAAGGCTTTGCTTTTATCCAAGTTCATGTGTACTATAAAAGAGAATTGCTCCGAACCTCCCCAACAAATCATATGCGCAACGATGCTCTGCAATCCGCTTGCAGCGGGTTTGTCTGCGTCTTTTGACCTAAAGGTCAAAATCCCGTCTTCAGCCAAACCAAGATTGCAGAGCATCGGATGCGATTGACCAAATTTCTTGCAACTCATTAAACATACTTACGCTGCAAGAAAAAAGGACTGCAGACATCACGACGATTAGCGAAATTTGGCACCTCAAAAAATACTCCCTTTTTTACAAATAAATTTGCAAAAACCGTTTTTTTTTCAGGAACTTTACACCTAAGGCGCACAAGCTGTCAATCGCATCCGTTAGGCGAATCTTTTAACTATTCCACAGCGCTCCTACCCTCTATGAGTTTTTCATAAAAACTTTTAACAAAAATGTTACTTTATAAAATGAATTTTATATGTTTGTAATGTTTAATATACAAATTATTGAAACGCATTCATACCTCTAGCTATTAAGACGTAACGTGTGGTGAAAAGCAGCAACAGAGGTTTTTTATATGGCGTAAATATTAACATATAAAAAGAATAGTATAAGCTTATGAGAAAACAAATTTATTTAACGGTAATTCTATTTTCACTGGTTATTAAAATAGGATATGGACAAGCATCTAAACCTTTCCCACAACATGTGAATTATCAATTTGGTTTTCAACCGAATTCAATCACATATATCGAGACCCAAAACACATACAACAAATGGAAGGAANTATANCTTGTTGAATGTAACAATAGTTATCGTGTAACAGGCGAAAGCCAGGATGAAACACGGGTGGAGGCAATTGGTTTTGGGACGATTTTGACCGCTTATTTCGGTGACAAAAAGGAATTTGACGGATTATATAATTTTTATAAAACAAAACGAACTGACAACGCTAATAATATGATGGCATGGAACGTAAGTTGCGATGGAATTAATGATCCGGGAAGCGCCACTGACGGAGATATTGATGTTGCCTTCGCTTTAATTGTAGCATATAATCAATGGGGCGGTGATTACTTAAAAGAAGCCCAAGCTGTAATAAAGGTTATAAAANATAATGTCATAACAACTTGCGNTAGTCTGTTGGCAGTTGCTCCGGGTTATTCAAAGGAATCGGAAATAGGACCTATGTGGGGAGGATGTGACTTAACAGATATTCAATATTATACACCGGCATTCTTTAGAATTTTTGCAGAAGTAAGTGGTGATAATGATTGGAATAAACTGGCAGATGACACATATACCATTTTAAATAATGCCGCTCATCCAAAAACCGGTTTGGTACCCGATTGGCAATCGGTAAGTGGAATTCCCGGTGGAAATTCCAGTCGTATTCCTTACTTTCGTTATGACGCATGCCGTGTTCCTTGGCGTATTGCTTTGGATTATTTATGGAATGGAAATGAAAAAGCTTATCAATGGTGCACAAAAATCAGCGACTGGGCGAATAATATAGGTCCCGAGAATATTGTGGATGGTTATAATCTTGATGGTACGCCAACTGGAACAAACCATAACAGCGCCTTTGTTGGCGGGCTCGCAGTATCGGCTATGTGTAACAGCCAGGTAATTGCAGATGGTTTCGGGGCAGAAATGCTAAGCAGTCAATTAGGCGATACGAATTGGTTTATTATCAGCACTCGCTCGCTTTATCTGTTATCCATAACAGGAAATTTTTGGAAACCTGTTGCTTCAAACAAATAATACCTATTTTTTAATCTGTAAATAATTTGTGAATTATGAAAATAATAAATCCAATACTTCCGGAGTTTAATCCCGATCCATCCATTCTAAGAGTGGGAGACGATTATTATATCGCAACTTCTACACTTGAATGGTTTCCGGGAGTACAAATCCATCATTCAAAAGATTTAATTCATTGGAAATTGATTACACACCCCTTAAACAGAATTTCCCAATTGAATATGGCAGGTAATCCCAATTCATGCGGTATTTGGGCGCCTTGTCTAAGTTATAATAAGGGTACTTTTTATCTGATATACACAGATGTAAAAACCTTTCGAGAAGAATTTAAAGATGTATATAATTATCTTGTAACCACTTTTGATTATTTTGAATACCTCGAAGAACAATAACTAAATAAACTTTGCTAAAGTTCCTAAACTTTGGCAAAGTTATTCAAACCACCCCGCTCCTCTTTCTGTCAGTCTGTCAGTTGTTGTTATCCTCCTCTTTTTCTGTCGGATTAAGCCGGATTATGCTTCAGAATAAGGTGTGTTCCATTTTTACAAAACATAAACGTCTGATTTTATGCAAATTAAAAAAGTTGCACATACTGGCGGAGATGTACGAAAGCCACTCATACAGAGTTGAACGTACCGGCGGAGATGT
>LR026962.1:628102-711798 GCA_900498215.1 uncultured Paludibacter sp.
TCTGATTTTATGCAAATTAAAAAAGTTGCACATACTGGCGGAGATGTACGAAAGCCACTCATACAGAGTTGAACGTACCGGCGGAGATGTGCGAAAGGTACTCATACGGAGTTGAACGTACCGGCGGAGATGTGCGAAAGCCACTCATACAGAGTTGAACATACCGGCGGAGATGTGCGAAAGCCATTCATACAGAGTTGAACATACCGGCGGAGATGTACGAAGGGTACTCATACAGAGTTGAACATACCGGCGGAGATGTACGACGGGATGTGCAACTTTTTCTTACAGTATATTTTTCTGTCATTTTGACACGTTTTACCGTGTTATTTTCCTTTATTCAACTGCTTTTGGTACTGACAAACTTTGTCAAAAGTTATTGGCGTCCCCCCCCTCTTTTGCTATTGGGTGATTTTATCACTCGTAATGCGGTAGCAAAGCTGTCATTTTGTCTTAATACCAATCGCGACATCAAGCAATTTAACAAAACATAATAATCTTATAAACAACACATTACATTATATTTTGAAATATTTAATAACTTTCTTTTACAATGTTAATTGATGGCACGGTAATTGTTAAAAGTGTATTGGTTTTTATTCTTGTNAAAAATCTGCAAAAACGTTTGCAGAAATAAAACAATATCGATAGAAACCGCAGAGTTAACCGTCTGTACCTCATTATTTTTTGTTTACAACACATCATCTGTTTTGGAAAAAGGTAGGAGTCTTTTTTTATGATTTTCTTCGATTGATATTTGTGACGTGAGTAGATATGCGGGAGCAGACACAATATTAATTTATAAATTTTTTAATTTTTTTGCTTATGAAAAGAATGATACCTTTTCCATTAACAAAGTTGCGGAATATGGAGCTTGCCAATTTTACCGCAAACGTGATTCGCATCACGGAACAAAACAATCCGGAAGAATTGAAACTTTCGGCAGTATATAACCCGTTGAAAGATGCCGAGCTGAGCATTTTTGGACTTCAACCTACAGAAAACGGCAGCAGACGCACAACTGCTCCGTACACTGCCAACCGCAAGGAGCGGAAAGATTGTGTTATAGCGTTGAAGAACGTAGCCAAAGGAATACTCGACATCAACGCCGAAGACAAACGCCCGTACATTCAACTGCTCTATCCGGCGATTAAAGCCGGTTTTACCGATTATTACCGGAAAAACATTGTGGAGCAAAACGAAATTGTGCGCCAGTTTCTGCATCAAATTGANACCAATACGGCGCTTACCGAAGCGGTGAATATGCTGGGTATGCAAAGCGAAATTGCATCGCTGCGCGCCATTCACGGAAGCATTACCTCCAAATACGAGTCGATGCGTAAAGTGAAGGCAAGTTATGTGAAGAAAAATTCAAAGGAAATAAGAAACGAACTTATTGTTTTGATTGAAGATTTCTTTACCAATCTGTATCTTGCCAAGAAGCAGCATCCCGATGTGGATTACAGTGCGTTGGAAAATGAACTTAACGCCGAAATTCAACGGGTAAGACTGATTCTGCTCGAAAGAAAACCCGAAAAAAAGAAAACGGAAGACAGCACTGAAAAAGAAAGTGCATAACCCAACAACTCCCGCAGCGCTCCTACCCTGCGGGAGTTTTTTTGTGTAAAAATATTTTGATCGAAGTGTTAATTTATAAAATGAATTTTGTATGTTTGCAATGTTAAATATACAAATCATTAACAAATGTATTTACGATTATTTTTATAATCGAGAATTTTTACAACATTCTTTCGTCATAACTTGTATGCATAAAATACAAATGAAAATATCGAAGGTTTATCATCGTAACGAGCAACGAATATGCATTAAAGTAGATTACGACAAAGATATTGTTGCGAAGATTAAGCAAGTGTCTGATGCCAAATGGAGTCGAACAATGAATGCATGGCATATTCCCTATTCGCAAAAATCTTATAATGATTTGAAAGCGATGTTTCCCAATGTGGAAATTGAAGGTAAAAAGAAAAAAGAGAATGATTCAGATGATAAAAAGAAAATATCAATAATTAAAAGAAACACTAATAAAGAAAATGTATCCGATAAAAAGGTATTTAATAGCATTGATAAACAAAATTCTGAAATAGAAATACAATATACACACGCTCGTATTTTTGTAAAATTGCCTAAAAAAGATACTGATACTCAATTTCTTAAAACATTTAAATATGTAAGATGGGACGGTGACCGATTTTTATGGATAATACCGAATTTTGGAAAGAATTTAGATATTTTGCTCTCTTATTTCAAAGGTAGAAATGTTTCGGTATGCGAACTGAAATCAATTGTAATTGAACAAAGAAAAACTCCCGTATATTCTGCTGCCGGAAATTTTTTAGTAGTAAATAAATTTAACCGAACGCTAAAAGTATATTTTGCCTATAACCGCGCGTTGATTAATGAACTCAAACAACTGCAAGTTTGCCGTTGGAGCGTTGAAGAAGGTTGCTGGACAATGCCTTATTCCGATAATATATTGGAGAAATTACATTCGATATGCGACGCAAACGGCTTAGTTTGGGAACTCAAACGAGAATCTAAAACGCAAGGCGCGCCACGAAAATTTGTGGAAAATCCCGTGAAATGCCCTGTAAATTATGTGGAAAAACTTAAAGAACTTCGTTACAGTAAAAACACCATAGAAACTTATACCGATTTATTTGAAGAATTTATCAACTATTATTTGCCCAAAAAGCCGGAAGATATAAGCGAAGAGGAAATAGTGCAATTTTTAAGGTATTTGGTAAATGAAAGACAGATTTCTACCTCGTATCAAAATCAATCTATAAATGCCATTAAGTTCTTCTATGAAAGGGTTTTGGGTGGCATAAGAAAAATATATGAAATAGAACGCCCGCGAAAAGAACAATATCTCCCGGAAGTATTAAGCGAAGAAGAAGTGGCGGCTATATTGAAAAGCATCACCAATATTAAACATAAAGCGCTGATAATGACTATTTATTCAGGCGGATTGAGAATTAGCGAAGTAATAAACCTGAAAGTAAAAGATATAGACAGCAAACGGATGCAAATACGAATTTCGCAAGCGAAGGGAAAAAAAGATCGTTATACTTTGTTAAGTGAAAAAACTTTAATAACTTTACGACAATATTTTGCTGAATATAAACCCAATGAGTGGTTGTTCGAGGGCGAAGAAGGCGGGCAATATTCCACAGGTAGTATATACGGTATTTTAAAAAAAGCACTGCACAACGCTAAAATAAATAAGAAAGTTAGTATTCACAGTTTGCGCCACAGTTTTGCAACTCATTTATTAGAAGCCGGAACAGATTTAAGATATATACAGAGTTTACTGGGACATTCGAGCAGTAAAACCACGGAGATTTATACTCATATCACAACAAAAGGTTTTGACCAGATAAAAAATCCGTTGGATAAATTAGATATTTGAAGTACACATCAACAGAATTAACATTTTTATACAAGTTGTATATATGCGACAATTAATTTCGATATTATTTTCAGCGTTTATAATCAAACTGCTGGTTTACAGTAAATTAAACAAAAACAAATAAATAGCTATATGCGAAATATGTGCGACAGAGTCGCACATATACGCATGTTATGCACAAGGCTAAGACAAAAACAATCTGCAATGAATTAAACCTATGATAGATTTTATAAAATCAAAATTAGAAACCAGACAAAAAGTCTATCTGACTGATTCTAATATTATTCTTGAAGATTATCGAAAAGAAAAGGAGAAAATTGAAGAATATAATGGAAGACAACTACTTGAAATGCTTCAGAATGCTGATGATGAAGCAATCACTGAAAAAGAGAAGACTTGCTATATCAAGCTGACAGAAAATCAATTGACAATCGCAAATAATGGACGAAAATTTTCTGAAGGTGGTATAGAATCATTGATGTATAGCAATATTAGCCCAAAAGTACTAGAACAAAATAAGGTTGGACAAAAAGGACTCGGCTTCCGGTCTATTTTAAGTTGGGCAAATAAGATTTCAATTAAAAGTTATGATTTTGCCGTTGAATTTTCTGAAGCGAATGCAAAAGAATTTCTAAAAAATCTTATAAAAGAAAAGCCGGAAATAAAATCTCAACTTAATGAAAAAGAAAAAAAAGAAGAGTTTCCTATTGCAACACTGAGATGTCCAAAAATAATTGAAAACATACCTCAAAATTTAAATATATATGACACCTATGTTGTTATTGACCTTAAAGAGAAACAAACAAAAGAAGTTCAAGAGCAAATAAATAATGAAATCAACAAAGAAGTTTTACTCTTTCTAAATAACCTTGAAAAGATAATTGTTGAAAGTCCTGAAAGAAATTTTGAGATAGAAAAAGAGATTATTGAAAACCGTGCCATAATTAGAGAGTTTGACTATGATAATAATGAAACAGTTGAAAAGGTATGGAATTTAAAGTCAAAAAAAGGTGAGCACAAAAATAAGAACTATGAATTAAAAATTGTCTGGAATGATAACCTTGATGATAAAATCGGCAGATTATATTCATATTTTAAAACAAATGTAAAATTTCCTTTCCCCGCATTAATTCACGGCACATTTGATTTAACCTCTGACCGTAATCATTTTTCACCAAAAAGTGAGTATAATACTTTTTTGATTGATGAATTAATCCAATTGCTCATTGACACAGCATTAGAAATTTCGAATAGCGAAATTTCATATAAACCTTTGAAGTTATTGAGCATTCAGGGAAAGGAAAATTTTGATACTTTCTTTGATGACAATGGGTTTTCAGAAAAGCTTAAAAATAAAATTAGAGAAAACAAAGTCTATCCAACAATATCGAAAGAGTATGTTTCTTATGATTCAGAACCTGTATACTATAAACACAATTACGCAGAGATTTTACCTGCAAGCAAGTTTTCAAATCTCCTTTTATTTACTAATGATGAGTATGTCAAAGAAACTATTAACTGGGTTGGTTACTATACTTATAAAATCGAATACTTCTTCAACACAATTTCAGAAATATCAAAAGGTTTAGATTATTACAAACGAGCAAAATTAATTTCATATTTAACTTCTGATTTTAGCAGCACTGAAATTTCTAAAAAAGAACTTCCAAATATCTTCATTGACCAGGACAATCAAATTATTGACTCTGATTCAGAGATTTTCTTACCCCCAAGCGGTGTAAGAATAGAAATACCTATCAAACTAAATCTTAAGATTATAAACTCTGACCTTTTTACGCAATTAAAAAAAATATTTGGTTCTGAAAATGCAGAAGTGATTGAAGATAGATTGAAATTATTCGGAATAAAAGTATATCGTTTTGGTGAAATTTTTAGAAGAATTGTATCAGATTTTAACAATAATACGGACAAAACGAAAAGCAAAAGAGAATCAATCAAATATTTATTATCTAACCTTTATGATTTATACATTCTGAATAAGGATAAAGAAAGTATTGATATTAACATTCCTTCAAATATTTCAATTCCCATTTTGAATAAAAATAATGGAGAAACAAAGGTCAGTAATGTTTACTTGGGGAAAGATTATGAGAACAGGCTATGTGAAATTCTTTATGAATATGACAAAAGTAAATTAGCCGGAAGCTCAAAAATTTTAGGACTTGACGAAAAAGAAAATATTACTGAATTCCTAAAATGGCTGGGAGTTGCAACATACCCTAGAAAAAAAATAATTATAGCCGAAAATGAATATGGGCAATATGCCATCAAGCAATTCCCTTATAAAGAGAAAAATATTTATGGCTATGATGCGACACTAACCTCTTTTAGAAAGTTAGAGCAAAAAGGGTATTGGATAAATGAAATTAAAGTTGAAACAATTGAAGATTTAGAAAGCATTTTAAAAAATAATTCTAATGAAAACATTTTATATTGGTTCAATATTGACAATAGAATAACAGAAATAACAGAAACTAATCCAAATTGTCAAATTAAATTCTCAATTACAAGTAAGCAATACTATGCTTACATTAGAAGTGGAGATTTACAGTCATATTTATTGTGGAAAATCAAAAACACAAATTGGATTGAAACTGAAACTGAGAAAAAATCAAAACCAACAGATTGTTGTATTTCAAAGACTATTACAAAAGATTTTTCCCCTTTTATCGAAATCCCAAAAATTAAGTATGATAGCCAATTATTCAAAGACACAAAATTATCAAAAGATGACATTGATTATTTTCTTTTAAAAGTAGGGGTAAATAAGGAAATCAGTGATTTTTCTACCGATACAATTTATTCAATGTTACTAAATTTACACAACATTGATAAGGACGGTAAAAAGGCAAAACTAATTTATCGTGAATTAGCTGAAAACCTTGATGAAAAAAAAATCGATAAAAACTCAAATAAGTATCAATCTTTTATTGATGATGGCTTAGTGTATTGTAGAAAGAATGGTATATATTCTTATAAACCTACAAAAAGCGTCTATTATGTTGAAGATAAAACATTTGGAGAAGACATAATAAACCAATTTTACACTATTGATATTGACAGAAGAAAAGGAGCAAGAAAAATTACATCTCTTTTTGGAGTTACTCCTTTGGAAAATTTGGAATTCATCTTGAAATCAAATCCATTACAACACAACCTGAACGACCTTTTTCAGAAGGAAATAGATATATTAAAACCATATTTCTATGCATTTAGATTATTAAAAGATACAGATGGAAAAGAGCTGAACTGGATTAAAAACAGCAAAATTACTTTATGCACCCAAATAAATCCAGAATATAATCACGATGGTGAATTAAAAGACTTTGAATTAAAACCATATGAATTTATTTACATTGAAAATAAGAATGAAGTTTTTTTACTTATTGATGATGGTGATAAATATAAATCAATTTCTGATTTTCAATCTGATTATAAATTTTCCGATTCAATTGCGGAAATATACAGCAGTATTTTAAAAGTTGATTTACATCGTGTTTCATTTTCAAGGTTGTTTGAAGCAAACACAGAAAAAAGGAGTCATATTATTAAAACAGAATTAGATGACATAAATCTTGACAAATTAAAATCTGCCAAACAAAAACTCAATGTTGTTGATGACCCTAAAATTCAATTTTGGTTTTCAATATTATCAACACTTAAAAAAGCCTATGATTACCGTAAATATAAGGATGATGAATTCGTTACTTTAGTTCGTTCACAAATAAATGTCGACATAAATGACTTCAAATTTAATTATGCAGATATAAATGACTTATCAAATTTCTCTACAATCATTAACTTGTTTACTGATTTAAATATTGATATTTCTGTCTTTAATAAAAACTCAACAGTTTCATTAAATATTATTCCATATTATGAAGATGGTATTCATCAATTAAGAAATGATTTCCAAAATCAATTCGATATATTGTTGTATCTGAATTTGAGAAATAACGAATTATCTGAAAAAGAAAAGTACCTTGATTTGCAGTCAAAATTTGAAACATTTAATCAATTCAAACTTGAAAACTCTGTTTCAATAGATATTCAAATGCTTTTCATTGAAACTATAAAAAAGGAATTTCAAGTTGATTTATCCATAGAACAGGAAGCTATTAATCTGATTGAGGTTTTCCAGAAAAACAAAAATGAATTAGTTAATCGAATAAAATCATTAAACAAAAGCATTTTAAATGAAATTATTGAATGCAAAAGCAACCTTAGGAGTCTGATATATTTTGCCGAATATGACAAAATTGTCAAAGAGTATAATATTCTGCTTGAAAAAACAGAAGATAAAAAGGAGATACACTTTAATAACAAAACATTAAAAACACAGAAGGATGATTTTGAAGAATTATATCAACTAATTGCAAATCAAGACCCAATCACAAAAATAGAAAAGATAAATACAACAAAACCAGAACTTTCAATTGATGAAGAGAATAAAGATAAATCAAAAGGGACTTCAAAAGGCAGCCCTTCATCATCAGATAAAGAAACTTTAGGTTTCATCGGTGAGATTATAGTTTTTGAATCATTAAAAAAGAAGTTCGGAACAGATAATGTTATATGGGATTCTGGATTTGCTAAAAAAGCAAACATTAATCCCAAAGGTGATGATAATAAACATTACGATATAAAATACAAAAACAAAAATGATAAATGGAACTTCGTTGAGGTAAAAGCAACAACTTCTGATAGATTGGAATTTAAAATATCCAATTTAGAAGTAAATTTCGGCATTGAGAACAAATCGAATTATGAAATTATGATTGTTACAAATGCTTTGGATGAAAAGAACAATAGAAGAATAAAAAGACTTC
Source organism: uncultured Paludibacter sp. (assembly GCA_900498215.1). GTDB lineage: Bacteria > Bacteroidota > Bacteroidia > Bacteroidales > Paludibacteraceae > UPXZ01. Next base: position 636,383 of record LR026962.1, read on the forward strand.
CAAATCCGTTCAAATTCGGCAAAGATGAAAGTTTTACTAACAACTCAAAGTTCCTTGTTAAAAATGAAAATTTCACGATAAAACTAAATGAAGAATAAAGCCCAGTGCATAACATCGTATATAAAACATTTGGCAATCAGTGCGTTATCGAGCATTTCAGCTCGTTTCAAAAGTTCTTGTAACTTGACAGGAAAGTGCTTCGAAATGCCAAACGTTTCATATACGTAACCGTTAGGGGTCATAGTGAAAAACTGAAAGACAGAGATTTATTCGCTGAAAAGTCTTTGACGAACTGTCCGCTATTCGACATAGACAGACTTTTGGGGTTTGAAAAACTCTTGACTTCGGACAACTTTTTCGTGCGGACAATTCCTCGCAGACTTTAAAGGGAAAGATTTTGACTTTTAGCTTTACGACTGCGACAACTAAGGACCGAAAGTATTGAGAAGTACGAAACGGCTGACATAAAACTGATTCTAACTTTTAGACTTTTCGCATTTGCGGGCAGAAAGTGTGTTTAGACAGCGAGAAAAGAAATAAAAACTTGGTTTGCTGGCAGAAGTGAAACTAACAATGTTTGTACGAACAAAAAAATTTTAGACTGAAAACTACTTTCAGAGTGAAAATTTCACAGAAAAGTGTTGACAAACATAATTTCGAGTGACAGAAATCTTAAAATTATTGCGTTAATTTACAGACTTTTTGTTTCGCAACTTGAGAGAGAAAAAGACTTTTAATTTTCGGTCAGACTTTGTTCGTTAGCCGGCTGAAAGTGCATTTAGATACGAAATTGAAAATCGGTTTGCGAGAGAAAGCTCTTTTAAACAGCAGAAACAAAAACGACAAAAATACTACGAACCCCTAACACACGCCTATGCGCTTTGGGCGGCTAATGTGCTTTTTGCTGTCTTTGCGCCCGCATTTCCTTTGTCGCCATTGCGACAGGAAATCCGCCCGCAGCCCGCCCAAGCCCATAGCCTCGGTCGTTGTGGGTAATTGTAAAAAAGACCAATGAAACATTTTAATATAATCATATTGACCTTTTTATTTATTAGTTGCTCTGTTACTAGTGAACTGAATAAACAGATTGACCAAAGTCAAAAGGAGTCATTAGTAAATTCTCCTTTCGAAACTGCAGGCGGAATGAGTTCAGAATTAAAAATGCAGAAAAAATATAGAATTCAATACGAAAATGAATTATCTGAATTAATAAAAGCGAATAAAACAGATACAATTATATTGACTGAGAGTTATGATTTCATTTGTTTTGGTTGCCCTTCCGACAATATTCAGATTTTCAATAAAAACAAACTGATTACATACAACAAACAAATCCCAGAAAAGAATTATAAAAGAACGGTTGAGCTATTGTCTGAAAATTTGAGAGATTCAACAGGATACTATTACAATGACATTATTGAATTAAAAGAAGAAATCAGAAAAGGACATAATTGGAATAGTAACCCACAGAAATACGGGACAGATAAATGTTTTGACGGTGGGCATACCTTTTATACAGTTTTCTATCCGAGCGGGAAAATAGAATCAATGTATATGAGGTGTTGGACACCGATAGAATTTAGAAATGAAAAATAAACAACATACCCACAACAAATTGTATATGGCAGGCGGGGGGTTTAGCGGTCTGACAAGTCAGACCTCGTGCCCACTTTACTGCGGGTCTGACAGGATTTCTCTTCGAAATCCCGCCCGGCCACATACAAGTGACCGTTGGCAGTAATGCTGAAAAAACAAAACACAATGAAACTTTCATTAATATTTGGACTTTTGATATCTCTTTCAAATTGCTTCGCTCAGAAAGTTGACAATGAAAATAAATTTGGACAGTTTAAATATTATCAAAATGACACAATTCAAAAAAGATTGAAAGATATCGTTAGGACTGATTCTATTAAAAGTTCGTGTGACTTGTTTTATAAGTCTTATGACAGAAATGATTCGTTAGTTTCTGAACTGAAATATTTTCAATGTCAGAGTAATACAAAAAATGGATACTTAACTCGTAATATTTACCGAAAGGACGGAAAGATTATTTTATACGAGTTATTCAATATGGAAGGAACTGAAATTGAACGATACAAATTTGATTATAACGAAAAAGGAAAGATTACGAAAAAGGAAGGGTTCGGGTCTGGAGAGATTGGTATAACAATAAAGTACTATTATACAGACAATGGCGAGCTGATTGACAAAAAAGCGTTCCGATTTGGAGATGAAGTAAAGGACTATTTTAAAACAATGAAATAAAGCACTACTGCCAACACAGTACATATTGCAGGGCGGGGTTCGGTGGTACGCCAACTGCGGATTCCCGTTTCGCAGTTCCGTGTCCTTCGGACAGGAACGCTCTCCGAAATCCGCCCCGACAACATGTACCAACCGTTAGGGGTAATAATAGAAAAAAAATAAACGACATTACTGACGTAAGAACTAAATCAATACGAGTGACAAAATGAAAGACAACGATAAAATTTTAATCAAATATTATGTTGACATAAATAGTTTTAATGTTGCGAAGGATAACTTTTATAGAGACTGTAGTCTAAGAACTGTAATTCCAAATGAAGTCCTTTCTGAAATGGATAGAATTCAAAGCTCAAAACAATCAAGGGACTCATTTGCTGTTCTTTGCAAAAAATTAGCGGAAATAATGAACATTTGCGCAAATGAGGCAAATCTTAAAGAAGAAGCAGAGATTTTTTACAATATAGATAAGGAGATAGTACCTAAAGTTGGATTTCACTCAGATCAAAGCGGTATTGATATAACAATCGGACTATTTAGAGACTTCTATATCACAACAAAAATTTGTTTTCCAGATAACTTAAACTCTATGCCTGATGAGTTCTGGCAAATGCTTTTTAAACTTTCAAATTATGGAAAGTTTGAATTTAGAGAAGAACACAAACCCTCAGCTGAAATTAGAAAGAAACACCCTCAACTATTTAATAAACGAGGAAGCATTTATAAGCTGACCAGAAACTATTTTCTTAGTCAGACAGAATACGGATATTGTAATTCACTTGGGCACATAAGTGTACAATGGGGAAATGGAACCAAATTTGATGACTTGATTAATAATTATTGCGAGACTTTTAAGATTATGTACAACTTGAATCATATGCTTTGGAGAGAGGAAAACAAAAAGAATAAAAAGAAAATTACTAACCCCTAACACACGCCTATGGTCATTGGCTGGCTGACGTGCATTCCGGCGGTTTTGCTCCCGCATTCACTTTGTCGCAGTGCGACAGCGAACGCTCCCGCAAACCGCCAAATGCCCATAGCCTTTATCGTTAGGGGTAAGTGTAAAAAACAAAAAGAGACAGATTTATGGGAAATTATTTCGTCGACAAAATGAATTTCAAATACTAAAACATTGCTCTCAACGAGTTTTTAAGTGGAATTTACTGAAGTATGTATTTGAATACTAAAAAAGCAAAACTAAACAGCATTTATAACAATAAAAACAAACGAAATATTCGATTAAGATGAATCCAAAAAGATTTCCAATTTTAATAATAATCATTGCGATTTTACTATATATTGCTTATAATTATTTGTCGGACAAAAATACTGAAACTAAAAGTCCTAATATAAACACATTTACAGGAAATTGGGTTGGTGACAAATATGAAAATAATAGTTATGTGACCTGGATTCAGAAAAGACTTTCAGATGGGACATATACAATCTTTTTTGTTACAATAAAAGGAGACACAATAATTAGAGATATTGAAACTGGGAAATGGTGGATAAAGGACGGTAAATATTATGAAATCTCACCAAATGCAAATACAGAACCGAGCATTTATGATTATAAGATAATTACAAATGACAGCATAATGTTTAGTAGTACTTCGTCAGATTATAAGTTCGTTGACAAAAGAATTGAAGAAAATAATTTTGATTCGACCTTAATAATTGAGCCCTCAAAAACAATTAACAATACAACAAAAGAGATTAAGATTAAATACGACAAATTTGAATAAAATACACCTAACCCCTAACACACGCCTATAGGCATTGGCTGGCTGACGTGCATTTCGCAGGTTTTGCTCCCGCATTCACTTTGTCCGTCAGCTGACGGACAGTGAACGCTCCCGCAACCCGCCAAATGCCCATAGCCTCGGATGCGATTGACCAAATTTCTTGCTGCACATTAAACAAACTTTCGCTGCAAGAAAAAAGGACTGCAAATCTAACAACTCAATACAAAAACTAACTTTTTGCCATTTGACAAATTTCGAATAAATTGAAATAATAATCTTTGTGTCTATGGACAAATTAATAAACTATCTATTGGAATTTGGGCAATTAAATCAACAGCAAATTGACCTGATAAAAAGAAAAGCAAAAGTATCGGAGTTGAAAAAAGGCGAATACTTTTCTGAGGCAGGAAAAATACCAAGAGAAGTAGCATTTATTGAAGAAGGCATCTTTCGAGTGTGCTATTACAACAGCAAAGGGGATGAAATCACCAAATACTTTGTTGACGAAAACAATTTTGCCGTGGACATAAACAGTTTCAATCAAAAAATACCATCTTCAGAATATGTACAGGCTATAACAGATTGCAAATTGTTTGTATTTTCTACAGAAGCACTAAATGATTTATCTACGACCATCATTCAATGGGACGGCATTATCAATAAAATAACCGAAAAAGCATTGGTTGAAAAAGTAAACAAACTAAGTCCAATGTTGGCAGAAGATGCCACTACAAGGTATTTGAATTTTTTGGAGAAATTTCCGAATTTAGCCAATAGAATTCCACTATCCTATCTTGCTTCCTATTTGGGAATCACGCAATCATCGCTGAGTAGAATTAGAAAGAGTATTTAAATCATTATTTGCCAAATGACAAAAGTTTTTGCTTTCAAAATGCTGAACTTTGCTTCATCATTTAATTAAAAAGCAAAAATTATGGATTCAATAATTATTACAGGAGCGACCAGCGGAATTGGTTTCGAATGCGCCTTACAAATGGCGCGCATTGCCAAAAATGAACAAATTATCATTCCTGCCAGAAATATAAAAGCAGGAAAAGAAGTAATTGAAAAGATAAAAGATAAAACAGGTCATAACAACCTAAAATGCTTGGAATTGGATTTGGCTTCATTACAATCCATCCGTCAATTTTCAGAAAAATTATCAAAGGAAAATGGTCTCTCTATTTCTATCTTGGTAAACAATGCAGGTGTACAAAATATTGGAAAAACCCAATATACCAAAGATGGATTTGAACAAACTTTTGGAGTAAATCACCTTGGAGCATTTGCTTTAACTATGCAATTACTTCCCTTTATGAAAAATGATTGCCATATCACATTCACATCAAGTGAAACTCACGACCCGGCACTTAAAACACCCATAGAACCACCTATCTACACAAGTGCCAAAGAACTTGCTTTCCCAAAAGAAACTTCCGAAAAACAAAATATTGTAGGACAAAGAAGGTATTCCACTTCAAAATTGTGCAACATTATGACAGTTTATGAACTACAAAATCGATTACAGCATACTAATATTCGAGTAAACGCTTATGACCCAGGAATGACACCAGGCACTGGACTTGCTAAAACATATTCGCCTGTAATGCGGTTTTTATGGAAAAATATAATGCCAGTTCTTACATTATTCAAAAGCAACATACATACATCCGCTCAAGCAGGAAAAAATTTAGCAAACCTTGCGTATTCAGAAAAGTACAAATACTTGAAGGGAATCTATTTCTCGGACGGAAAAGTGGTTAGGACATCAATTGATTCCTATAACAAAGATTTTCAAAAAGACCTATGGAATGGTAGTCTTGAACTTACAAAAACTGTATTTATAGAATAAAATAATAGAACTTTTAAAAAAAATGGCAGCAGGTAATAATGTATATAAGCCATAGTAGAGTTCGTACTTCTTCTATGGTTTTTTTGTATATTTATGGTCTGCGCTAACCCGAAAAATCAGTGCAAAACCGCTACGGCTCATATACTAACCGATGCTATTGACCAAATTTCTTGCAACTCATTAAACAAACTTACGCTGCAAGAAAAAAGGACTGCAGACATCACGACGATTAGCGAAATTTGGTACCCAAAAAATTATTCCCTTTTTTACAAATAAATTTGCAAAAACCGTTTTTTTTCAGGAACTTTACACCTAAGGCGCACAAGCTGTCAATCGCATCCGTTAGGGGCAAGTCTTAAGAGACAGTACATTTAATTTTATACAGATGAGTACGAAGAAAAAAATATTTTCAGCAATCTGGATTATATCAACAATTATCTTTTCCTTGGAATTAATTTTTATGTTTTTTCCAAAATGGATAATTCAAACAGTAAATTATATTTATGTTTTTTCATTTATGTTTTCACTTTTAGACTCAAACTTTCTGATAGAGAAAATTAAACACAATGAAAAACTAATTGAATTTAAAGGAAATGATCTTTGGGGTACTCTAATTATTGTTATTGGAGCCTCTGGATTATTATTATTCATTGGATTGAAGACTTATGTAATTCTGATAATAGCAATTAGTACTATACTTATTTCCATTTGGCTATTCATAAAATTCAAAAATGGCATTACAAGGACTTATATCGTAAATGGTCTAATTCTTGGAAGCTTGTCGGCTATTGGAATGTATAATAACATTCCTGCTCTAATAGCAATATTCTTAATAATTAGTTCAACATTTATTTTGAGCTCCGTTCTTAATGATAGGTTTCCATTAACGATCATTTTAATTAATCAACATTCATTTGTACCTGTACTAAAATCATTTGCGTTAGGTTGCTTATTTGCAATGCCAATGGCATTATCGAATCTAAAAGATTCTATTACAACCAACGCACTAAATTGGATAACTCAATTTTGGCAACCAATCTTAGCTCTCGGAGCTGGAATTATGGAAGAAACTTGGATGCGTTTGTTTATAATCGTATTTATTTATGCATTGATTTCGGCTAAGACGACAAAAAAATATATACCAATTTTAACCACTTTGATAATAAGTTCTGTATTTTTTGGATTTGGACACAGTAATTATATAAGCCTTCAAAACTGTTTTAATTTAACGATTTTATATGGACTACCAATGGGCATTTTGTTAATTAGAAGAAATTTTGAAACAGCAATCGGATATCACTTTATGATTGATTTTGTGGGAGCAATTGGAGTATTAGCTACTCATTAAAAAAAGATGGAGACAACTTTGACATATACAACACCAGTCCCTAACACGCGGTCATAAAATATTTGGGGCAAAATGGTTATTCTGGAATCGGTTCTTGCATCAAAGTTTGTTGTACATTGATAGTGAAGTAGCTCCGAAATCCGCCCCGACAACATGTACCAATACGTAACAACAGGCAAAGCAGACATTTTGCGTAAATGATACAATAATGTGAATCTGAGGAAAATTAGGAAATATTGATTGATACAATTTTCAGAAATTGATGAACCAATAAAACACGTGGATAACGAGCCTGAAGCTCCATTAAAATGTAAACGAATTGAATAAAATGAAAGAAACTCAACAATTCCGTCAGGATTTTGAATTACCTTCCTGTATTGAAAGTTGGGGATGGAAATATCACCATTTAGGAATTCCGACGGATAAAGAAATGCCTAATGAGAAATATTTGCCTCAATTTAAATTTTATGTTTCCGGGTTTAGTACAAGCCCTTTTGGAATTGAATGGATGAGATTTGAGAAGGACAGTCCAATTGATAAATTGATACAGACAATTCCCCATATTGCATTTGAAGTTGATGATTTGGATTTTGAATTAAAGACCCGTGATTTCAAAATAATAACCGAACCGAATCTGCCTTCAAATGGAGTAAGAGTTGCAATGATTGAGCATAACGGAGCGCCAATTGAATTGATTGAATTTGAGAAAAAATAATTAATTTTATCATTCTGCAAAGTAAAGGATGGCGCGGATATTTATCCGTGTCTTGTTCGTTAAGAACAAATTTATTTTTTGCTTTGAAGCAACCACGGATACATTTTTACCGGATTGTATGCGGCAACAGGGAATTATTTGGCACAGATTACAAGTCTGCGCCAGCGTGAAAGATAAACAAACAATCAATAACAAACTTTGCCAAAGTTCTTAAACTTTGGCAAAGTTATAAAAAGGTGATTTTTTTATTTAAATTTCTTCAAACCTTGCGGTAAAGAAACGTAGTTGTTTCGGTTCATATATAAAACGTAAACCTTTTATTTTTTCTTTATGCCGGTAAAGTTTTATAACGGCATCTGCTACAACATCCATATGTTTGTATGTATAAACACGGCGTGGAATGGTTAAACGCACGGTTTCCAATTTTGGAGCGTGATTCTTCCCTGTAATTTTATCACGTCCGGCGGAAACGATACCGCGTTCCATACTGCGCACACCCGATTCCACATACAAATTAGCCGCCAAACTTTGCGCCGGAAATTGGTCTTGTGTAAGATGCGGACAAAAACGGCGTGCATCCAAAAAAACAGCATGTCCGCCAATCGGTTCAATTACAGGTACGCCTGCTTCTTTTAGTTTTTCTCCCAAATAACGCACTTGTTTAATACGGTGTTCGATGTATTCAAATTGCATGGATTCCTGAAGTCCGATTGCCATCGCTTCCATATCACGTCCTGCCATGCCTCCATACGAAGGCATTCCTTCATATACTACCACCAATTCCTTCGCCTCATTGAAAATATGTTCATCGTTCATACAAAGAAAACCGCCTATATTTACCAAACAGTCCTTTTTACCGCTCATGGTGCAACCATCGCCGTAAGTGAACATTTCGTGAACAATTTCCTTAATGGTTTTATCAGCATATCCTTCTTCTTGTTCTTTGATGTAATAAGCGTTTTCAACACAACGGGTAGCATCAAAAAATACTTTTATCCCGTATTTGTTTGTCAGTTCACGGACAGCACGCATATTTTCCATCGAAACAGGTTGCCCACCGGCAAGATTTACCGTTACCGCTAAACAAACATACGCAATGTTTTCAGCGCCTTTTTCATCAATTAATTTTTGAAGTTTATTCAAGTCAATATTGCCTTTGAAAGCAATATCCAATGTGGCATCGTGCGCTTCATCACGAATAATATCTACAAAAACACCTCCATTATGTTCCTGGTGATAACGTGTAGTTGTGAAATACATATTGCCCGGCACAAATTGTCCGGGTTGAATGCAAATTTGTGAAAGCAGATTTTCCGCACCGCGTCCCTGATGCGTAGGAACCATATATTTAAATCCGAAAAATTCTTTTACGGTAGCATCCAAATGGTGAAAGTTTTTACTTCCTGCATACGCTTCATCACCAATCATCATTCCTGCCCATTGTTTATCGCTCATTGCATTGGTACCGCTGTCGGTAAGCAAATCAATATAAACATCTTCGGAATTGATTAAAAAAGTATTGTAGCCGGCTTCTTTTATTACTCTTTCACGTTCTTCACGTGAAATCATTTTCACTGTTTCAACTGCTTTAATGCGGAAAGGTTCTGCAGGATAATCACTTATATTCATTATATAGATTAATTAAAGATGGGGTTAAAAAAACTATACAAATGTAAAGCAAAACTGCGAACAAACAATGAATTAATGAAATATTTTACAAAAAATATGCAAAATAATCATCCGTTGATAGCAAAATGACACTTTGTTTTTATCCGGCGTCCATAAAAAAACGCCATTTTTTCAAATGACGTTTTCCTTCTTCACAAATTATTGATTTCCTTTCTTAATTATTTTTCAACATCACACGTTCACCATTTTTCCAATAACAAGCTTTATACGAAGCTGCATATATTCCTATTGCACCCGTTACGTATACGTCAGAACCATCTATAAAAATTCCATAAGCAAAAGCGCCTTCTTCTAATTCTGTGATTGTTCCGTTTTTCCAATAGCAAGCTGTATAAATACTGCTGGAACTTTGTTTTTGATAATACCCTACCGCATACACATCGGTTCCGACAACTTTTATTTGCGTTACTTCACCTTCTAAAGGAGACAAAATAACGGCTTCCGTATTTTTCCAATACATCGGAAAATTTATTTTGGGCGACGTATAAACATCATCGCCTTCTATGTATATGCAACTCATCCCGTTAAAATAAGAAACTCCGGAAGGCATTGGTAGTTTAGTATAGGATGTTCCATCCCAATAAAAAGGTTTGGTAGGCAGCAAATAATTTCCCGAAGGTGATTGCGCACTTTCACCAAAATATCCTGCAAAAACGGTTTTATTATCTGTTACTGCGGCAGCTGAAATCATTCCTATTGCCGTGGTATCTAACTTAACTTTCACATTGTCTTTGTAATACATCATGTGATTGTAAGGATTTAGGTTTTCCAACCGAGTAAACCCGTAAACAACGACAGAATTGTCTGACTTTCTAAAGATGGAAGAAGCTATGTAATTTTTATTGATAGAAGTACGATAAAAACTATTGGCAGGAAGCAAATCGGTAAAAGTTGCGGAATCAGTTTTTACACTGTCAATCCAATACTCTGTACTTATAGCGTCATTTTTATTTCTAACACTGGTTACTCCCACTTTTCCGTTGTTTACAAAAATAGAAATTCCATACGAATAATCGTACGTTTGTTGCTGAACGTCGTCGTTCCAATCGCAACTAATCATTAAAATACTTAAAAGAAAAATAGATGCTAATTTGATACTTACTTTTTTCATAATCCACAAAGTTTTAATTTGGTTAATTTTATATATATGATGATTGTAGGTATCGTTTTGCAACAAACGTATTGTTAAAGTAGCATAATTATTTTATTTCATTCAATAAATCCTCCGCCCAACACTTTTCCGTTACGATAAAAAACGGCGGTTTGTCCGGGAGCAATCGACTCAAGCGGCTCTTTAAGTTCCACTTTCAATATACTATCATTCAAAATTTTAATTTTACTTAATGTGTTTTGTTTTCTGTAACGGATACGTGTTATTGTATCAAAATCGGCAGAGAAAAGTTCAGGATTAACAAGTTTGTAATTTTTTACAAAAAATTCAGTTTTGTACATACTTTTCAGAGGAGCGAGAATAACTTCGTTGCTGAAAGGACGAATTTCCTTTACAAACATAGCTTTATTGAGTTGCAAACTAAAACCACGCCTCTGCCCTACTGTAAATAGCGGATAACCATTGTGAACGCCCAAAACATTTCCTTTTTCATCAACAAAATTCCCTTTAAAAAAGTATTTTTCAGGATTTTTAATTTGCGAACGTAAAAACGGACGATAATCGCCGCTGCAAAAACACGCTCCGGTACTTTCTTTTTTCTCTTTCAAAGAATAAAATCCGTGCGTTTCTGCCAACTGTTTTACGTCTGACTTGGTGTGATTTCCCAGTGGAAAAATAATTTTTGATAATTGTAACTGCGAAAGTCCCCAAAGAAAAAACGATTGATCTTTGTCTTTATCTTTTCCTTCCGTAACAAATAGGAATCCATTCTCTTCCGTGATATTTACATAATGCCCCATCGAAACTTTTTCGCAACCGAGTTTTTTTGCTTGTTCAAAAATCAGTCGCCATTTTAACTCGTTGTTACATTTGGCACAAGGAAAAGGAGTTCGCCCCGCTAAATATTCCGCAGTAAAATAATCAATTATTTTTTCTTGAAATTCTTTTCTCGCATCTAGAACAAAATGAGGAATCTTGAGTGTTTCAGACAGTTTTACAGCGTCTTGCAAATGAGAATCGTTATCGAGAAATCGAAAAGAAACGCCAACCACCTCAAATCCTTGTTCGAGTAAAAACAAAGCGGACATTGAACTGTCAATTCCGCCGCTCATTCCGAGAAGAACTTTCATATCTCTCTCTGTTTGCTAAATTAATTTTAATTTCTAATTAATATGTATGCAAAGATAAATTAAAAGATGCTTAAAAAAGATTTAAGAATAGAAAAATTTATGAACAATCTACTTTCCGGTGTGTTTATTTAGTGGTTTTAATTAAAAACACATGAAGTCAAACATTGGTTCTTTGGATAAAATTATTCGCTTGTTAATAGCAGTAATATTGGTAATTCTTTTTTATGCGAATATACTAACAGGTATTTTAGGAATTATTGCATTGGTTGTTGCACTTATATTAACCGTTACCAGTTTTATTGGTTTTTGTCCCCTATATTCACTTTTCAAAATCAGTACAAAGCCAAAGAATCCTAATAATTAAAATTTCAATCTGTTTTTTACATATTATCAGCTATCCTTTTCTTTTTTATTTGATAAAGAATAAAAAAACATCATTTTTCGGTTAAAAAATTACATTAAAATAGTAAAATAGTTTCTTTGTGAATTGAAGAAAAAATCGTAATTTTGCACCGTTATTTTAACAGTGGAACTTAATTTTTAAAAACTATAATAAAATGATTAAAGTAGGTATTAATGGTTTTGGACGCATCGGACGTTTAGTTTTCCGTGCCGCTCAACAAAGAAATGATATCGAGATTGTAGGTATCAACGACTTGATTAGTGTAGATTACATGGCTTATATGCTTCGTTACGACACTATTCACGGACAATTCAAAGGAACTGTAGATGTTAAAGACGGACATTTGGTTGTGAATGGTAAAACCATCCGCGTTACTGCTGAAAAAGATCCTGCAAACTTAAAATGGAACGAAGTTGGTGCAGAATACGTAGTAGAATCTACCGGTTTATTCTTAACCAAAGAAACCGCTGAACTTCATATTAAAGCCGGTGCAAAACGCGTGGTTATGTCAGCTCCATCAAAAGACGACACTCCGATGTTTGTATGCGGTGTTAATACCGATACTTATACTGGTCAAGCTATCGTTTCTAACGCTTCTTGTACTACAAACTGTTTAGCTCCTATCGCTAAAGTTATCAACGATAAATTTGGTATGGTAGAAGGTTTAATGACAACTGTTCACTCTACAACTGCAACTCAAAAAACAGTTGACGGACCATCTGCAAAAGACTGGAGAGGCGGACGCGCTGCTGCAGGAAACATTATTCCTTCTTCAACAGGCGCTGCAAAAGCTGTAGGAAAAGTTATTCCTGAATTAAACAAAAAACTGACAGGTATGTCATTCCGCGTTCCTACTTTGGACGTTTCCGTAGTTGACTTGACTTGTACATTGGCAAAATCCGCTACTTACGAAGAAATTTGCGCAGCTATGAAAGAAGCTTCTGAAACATACTTGAAAGGCATCCTTGGATACACTGAAGACGAAGTGGTTTCTTCTGACTTTATCGGCGACGCTCGTACTTCTATTTTCGATGCAAAAGCAGGTATTGCATTGACAGACAAATTCGTAAAAGTTGTTAGCTGGTACGATAACGAATGGGGTTATTCAAACAAAGTGCTTGACCTTGTTGCAGTAATGGACAAAGTAAAATAATTGAACTTTTTCAAATAAATGAAAATCCGGAGAATGAAAATGATCTGCCCCCAAAAAGTTGGACGGATTAATAATTAAGATTGAAAGGACTTGGTTCGGAACTTAACCGGACTTAGTCCTTTTAGTTTTGCTTTAATTCTGTCGTTATTGTAATAGTAAATATATTTCTTTAGTTCAGACTCAAACTGTTCAATACTTGAAAATTTCTGTAAATATAATAACTCAGATTTAAGAATCCCAAAAAAGTTTTCCATTACTGCATTATCCAGACAATTACCTTTTCTGGACATACTTTGTGTAATTCCTGTTTTTCTTAGCATATCTTGATAATATCTGTTTTGATAATGCCAGCCCTGATCTGAGTGTAAGATTAGATTTGTGTCTCCTTNTATAGATTTAATTGCTTTAGTTAGCATTTTTGTAACCATTAATAAGTTGGGACTTCTACTTATATTGAAGCTTATTATTTCTCCATTATATAAATCCAAAATAGGAGATAAATACCTTTTCTGCCCAAACAAAGCAAACTCTGTAACATCTGTTGCCCATTTACTGTTAGGTCTGTCAGCCACAAAATCACGTTCCAGCACGTTGGGAGCAATTCTGCCTTCCAGACCTCTGTAAGAACGATATTTTTTAAGTCTCACCTGACATTTTATACCATCCTCACGCATGAGTCTTTCAACTGTTTTATGGTTGATTCTAATGGATCTGTTATGAAGTTCCATTGTAATGCGTCGATATCCGTATCTGCCCTTATTGGACGTAAAAATATCATTTATTTGTTCCCTTACGAAAAGATACTTATCCGGATTCTGAAGGGCTTTTAAATGGTAATAGAATGTCGCATGCGCCATCGATGATGCTTTCAGCAAATCAGAAAGCGAATATTTGAGCCTTAGTTCTTCGATGGCTTTGGCTTTTTCCCGNTTTCGCGTAATAGCCGTTCCTGAACTAAAGCTCTCACTTTTTTTAAGTAAGCGTTTTCTGCTCTTAAGTAACGAAGTTCAGCCTCCATTTTTTCTATATCCGTTTCCGGTTCCTTTTTCTTTAATCTTCCCATATCTTTAGCAGGGCGCCCTCTCTTGGTTTCTTTTAATAAGTTAAAGCCTTCTTGCTTTACCTGTTGCACCCAATTATAAGCCGTAGAATAACTTATTCCATATTTTAGCGCTACAGACGGGAAAGATAATAAATTTTCTAATACATCACGCACTACTGACTCCTTTAAATCTATAGTTAGTGATTTATTGGGCTGTCTCTCAAAACCTAACAATCCTTTTCCCCTGTAAATTCGAAGCCATGTTTTTACTGTTGCAGTACTGATTTTTAATTTCCTGCTTATAATTATATTCCCATAACCTTGATTGTATAATTCTACAACCTTCATTTTCTCTGAATAACTGTGTCTCAGATATTTTCGTTCAATTTTTGCCATAAAAATACCCCAAAAGTTTTTTGTCTAACTTTTGGGGTACAGATCAAAATTCTTCGGATTTTTTGATTCTTAATTAGCCTAAACGTCTGCCTGAGACAGTCAGGGTTTCCAACTATTTAAAATTAAATCTTTCCTTCAAAATAATCCAAAAATCGGAATAAAATTCCATTCATTTCGGAATAATTATAATTCAATAATTCTTCTGATGTTTGCACATAAGGAAGACCAATATTTTGTGTTATTTCTTCTCCGCCGCTTTCTATCATAGTTTTTATCGAATTGTTTGTAAATTCCAAGTGGCACTGAAAACCATATATTTTTGGAGCATATTGCATAATTTGCCTCGGACATCCTTCTGAAAAGGCCAGCACCTTTGCTTCCGCTGTTAAACCCGGCATATCTCCGTGCCAATGTGCTGATGAGAATTTTTCAGGAAGCGTTGAAAAAAAGGAATCGCCTTTCGCTTCTTCAGTCAATAAAATATCAAAAATCCCGATTTCTTTATTCGGACTGTGTTCCACTTTTGCGCCAAAAGCTTCACCTATCATTTGCGCTCCCAAACAAACACCCAACACTTTTTTATCGGCATCAATCACTTTTCTGATAAAACCCAACTCTGCTTCTGCATTGAAATAAGGACATTCTTCCAACGTAGTCTCAGGCGACTGCGGACCTCCCATCACTATCAGCATCTCGATATTTTCCAGCGTTTCGGGATATTTTTCATAAAGATAAACCCTGGTAAAACTGATTTGATGATTTTTATTTTTTGCCCAGACTTCAATGGCTCCGGGAGATTCAAAACTTTCGTGTATGATGAAATGTATTTTCATTATTAAGATATTTCTATTTGTGTTGTTGTGTAAACTAAAAAATATTTCTTCAAAATTATTCAAAACTTTTCAAAAAAGGATTACTTCTGCTATATTTTAGCACAACAAATCTTTATCTTTGCATAACAATGAAAAACTTTGCCGCCATAGATTTTGAAACTGCCAACGAATATCGCACAAGCGTTTGCAGTGTGGGAATTGTAGTTGTACGTGATGGAATAATTACAGACACATTTTACAGTTTATCCGTCCCGAACCTGAATTTTACCGCTACTTCAACACACAAGTTCACGGAATTACGCATGAAGATACTGTAAACGCGCCGGTTTTTCCTGATGTTTGGCGACAAATAGAGCCGTTAATTGAAGGATTGCCGCTTATTGCACACAATAAAGGTTTTGACGAAAGTTGTTTGAAAGCAGTTTTCCGTATGTATCAAATGGATTATCCCGATTACAAATTTCATTGTACACTCCAAAAATCAAGACAAGTTCTTAAAAACAAACTTCCAAATTACCAACTTCACACCGTTTCTTACTATTGCGGTTATGACCTTATCAACCACCACAACGCTCTTGCCGATGCAGAAGCATGCGCGTGGATAGCAATGAAAGTTTTTTAACTCATCCTCACCCATTTCCACATTTCTTTCCAAGTCGGTTTTTTGCCATACATTAGAATGCCTGTACGGTAAATTTTTGCCGCCAGCCAAACTGTACCAATAAAAGATAAAATCAAAATGGAAACAGACAATAAAATTTGCCACAGAGGAACATCAAACGGAAGACGAACCATCATTACAACAGGCGAAGTGAAAGGTATCATTGAGCACCAAAACGCTAAAGGTCCGTCGGGATTTTGTGCGGAATAAATGGCTGCATATACGGCAAAGAATATGGGAAGCGTGAGCGGCATTGAAAATTGTTGTGTATCGGTTTCGTTATCTACGGCAGAACCAACCGCTGCAAAAAGCGAAGCATACAACAAATAACCGCCAAGAAAATAAACAATAAAAAGTAAAATGATTTCAAAAAAGTTTACTCCGTTTAATGAAGAAATCGTATCGGTCAAAGTATTGCCCGATATAACAGAAGTTTGCATTTGAACCGCTTGCGATGAAGTTACTTCTGTCAATTGGTTTACAGTTTCAGGATTTGAAGCGCCTGCAAATATACTAAACACGCCAAAAAGAATTCCCGTAAGCAAAATCCACATAAAAAACTGGGTGAGCCCTACCAAAGCAATGCCAATAATCTTTCCCATCATCAACTGAAACGGTTTTACCGACGAAATCATCACTTCCACAATGCGATTTACTTTTTCCTGAACAACCCCGCTCATTACTTGCGCTCCGTACACCATTATAAACATATAAATTAATACGGCGGCAATTGTTCCTATAATCAATGCCAATTCCGCTGAAGTCTTTTCTTCCCTGCCTTTTTCATCCCATTTAATGGTTTGAATATTAATATCGGTTTTAGCGTTTTCAACAATTTCCTTGATGTTTGGGATATTATAAGATGTCAGTTTTTGATTTTGAACAAAATCAGCCAATTGTTGCGAAATATATGTTTTGAGTTCCAAACTGATTTGTTTTTCGGAATAAAGCGTTACAGCTTTGGGATTTTCACTTAAATCTTCTGAAATTTGGAGAACAGCTGTCAGTACATTTTTTTTATCCGAATGTGTATTTTTATAATTTTCTTCAGGTAAATCGGAATAAACAAAAGTGTAAAAATCGTTATTTTTCAGGGCATTTTTATACAAACCGGTTTTATCTATCACTACAATATGGTGAATATTGTTATCTTTTATATTTGCGAGCCACATTGGAATTACAAGCATAGCCACAAAAAGCAACGGCGTAAGAAACGTGAGAAGAATGAATGATTTTTTCATTACTCTCGTTTTATACTCTCTGGCTATGATGATGGATATTTTGTTCATGAGCCCCTTAAATCCCCCACAGGGGGACTTTTTACTGTGTTAATAAATATATCGTTCATTGTCGGCAGAACTTCTTCAAAACCAATCACTTCTGTTTGTTTTAGAATTTCTGTAAGTATTTCGTTGTTTCCTTTTTCTTTGGGTTTTAAAAAGATAGTTTCAACTATTCCGTTTTGAGTTTGCCGAGAAAGAAATTCAATGTTTGGGATTGTAAATGGTTTCAATGATTTCACAAACAATTTGTTAGTTGAAAAAGAAGAACGTATTTCATTTACATTTCCTTGTAAAACAATTTTCGATTTATTTATTAAGGATATGTTTTCGCAAAGTTCTTCGACAGAAGCCATATTGTGTGTGGAAAAAATAACCGTTGCACCTTTATTTTTCAACGCCAAAATTTCACGTTTGAGCAAATCGGCGTTCACTGGGTCAAAACCGCTAAAAGGTTCATCAAAAATCAGCAGTTCCGGTTCGTGTAGAATAGTAGTGATAAACTGCACTTTTTGTGCCATTCCTTTGGAGAGTTCTTCCACTTTTTTGTTCCACCATCCGTCAATTTCAAACTTTTCAAACCAATATTTTAATGCTTTGACCGCATCGTGCTTTGAAAGTCCTTTAAGGCGAGCCAAATAAATTGCCTGCTCTCCTACTTTCATCTTTTTATATAGTCCGCGTTCTTCAGGCAGATAACCAATTTTATAAACGTCGTCGGATTTTAAACGTTTTCCGTTAAATAAAATTTCTCCACTATCAGGCATTGTTATGCAGTTTATGATACGAATAAGCGTGGTTTTTCCCGCTCCATTCGGACCGAGCAAACCATATACGCTTCCTTCTTTAACCGAAAGCGAAACATTATCCAGCGCTAAATGTCCTGAATATTGTTTTTTTACGTTATTTATATCGAGAATGTTCATTTAGGGGCTATCTTTCCTTCATCTGCAAAGCTGTAATATTTTCCTCCCGCCACAATGATATGGTCTAAAAAACTAATTCCGATGGCTTTACATCCTTCCTGAATTCGTTTTGTAATTGCAATATCATCATTGCTTGGATGTGTTTGTCCTGAAGGATGATTGTGTGCTACAACAATTGCCGAAGCCGATTTTTCCAACGCCATTTTCAAAATCATAGGAACATCTACTACAGTTTGCTTCATTCCGCCTTGTGTTAATTTTCTTGTTTCCAACACCTTATTGGCATTATTAAGCAATCCCACCCAAAATTCTTCGTGTTTCAAATCAATTAAATGCGACTGAAACAACTCAAATACGTCTTCACTGTTTTTTATCTGTTTTCGCTCCAAAAAATCGGTATTTTTTCTTCTTTTTCCCAATTCCAACGCCGCAACAATGGTAATGGCTTTTGCTTCGCCAATACCTTTGTAATTGCATAATTCCGTGATGGAAAGCCGAGCTAATTCATTTAAATTATCGTGTGCATCGTGCAAAATTCGCCGACAAAGTTCTACGGCGGTTTCTTCCGTATTTCCCGACCCAATTAAAATTGCCAGCAATTCCGCGTCGGAAAGAGAACAAATTCCCTTTTTGAGCATTTTCTCGCGAGGGCGATCGTCTTCAGCCCAATCGGTAATTTTAAGACGTTTTTCTTCCATTGGTTGTTATTATTTACGGACGATAGCCCGAATTTTCCAGCATTTTCTGGTAATCATTCATTTTCATCAGTTCCTGCAACGTTATATTTTTATTGTTTTTCATATAACTGTCCACAATTTTCCATCCGATATAAATTCCCAATCTTCCCGGTGATTCTTGCGAAATTGGTGTTGTAAACGGTGCATCGTTCAAGTATTGACTTATCAGTTTTACATTGGTCGAAAATAAATCTTTTTGTCCTATAATGGCTTTCCATATTTCATTTTCGTATTGCGTAGCCCATTTCATTTGTTGTGGTGAGTAACCTAAAATATCTTCCATTTTTTTTTCAGGCATAAATGCCGAAAGCAAATATATTACTTTTCCTCGATGCAACATATTGTCTATCAATCTGCTTTGTTTCCCGTCAAATGTAAAATACCGGAATAAAACGGCTGAAACCACATCAATAGAAACCATATCTCGGCGCATGTTGTATAACAAATATTCATAAGTAAAGTCCTGATAAGGTTTGTAATCTGCACCCAAATAAAAATCGGTTCCAACTCCCAAAATACTGTCCGTCATCAACACAGAGCGATTGAAACCGGATACAAAAAAGTAAATTTGCGGAATATGAATATCAGGAAAATATTGGTGAATGTAAGTAAAAGCATCGGATAGGTCTTTTTCGATGTCGGACACACCAGAAAATGTTTCCATTACTTTTTTATTTACTTTCTCAAACACAGTATCTGCAACAAATTGGGTAAAAAGTTGAGCAATTTTAGCCGTATCCTTATCTTCTTCCTCTAAAATATTGTAAGTATAAAGAGATAAAAAGGCGGGATATTTTTTATATAATTTTTTTACAGATTGGATTGGATTTTTTGTATCTAACTCAATTAAATCTTTATCAAAACGGTTAATTTTTACTTCAACACAATTTTTATCCGATTTTTCCGGTTTGTATCGTTTTTCCGATTTATTACAAGAAAATAATGTGAAGATGAGTAAGAAAATTACCGCCGGATGAATTTTTTTCATAATTATTTTTTGATGAAACTTTAGCAAAGTTAATAGTTTTCACAAAAATAAAAAAACCACAAAAACTACACAAACAGAAGTGAAAGTTATTGTGGCTTAATTTCTAAATGTTCAAAAAAGACTTATCTTTTTTTATTTTTTTGCTGCAATGCTTTTTGTTGGTCGCGTTGCATTTTTTCAAGTCGTTCCATAAAACCGCTCTTTTTCGCTGGAGCTTTTGAATTACGTTTTGCGTGAAGTTGCGCCAAAATCTTTTTATCGTCAACAAAAGCACGAATTGCATACGTTTGAGCAATAGTTATTAATGATGAAATAAAGTAATAATAGCTCAAACCTGAGGCATAATCGTTAAACATAAAGAAGAACATTACCGGCATTAAGTACATTGACCATTTCATCATTTCCCCACCGGGTTGATCTGTTGCCTGAGGCGTAGTAGCCATATTTAATTTGGTGGAAATAATACTTGTAACCGTCATTAAAATACAGAACAAACTTAAATGGTTACCAATTAACGGTAAGTTTGTACTCCAATGCAGAATAGAATCGTACGCTGAAAGGTCTTTTGCCCAAAGGAAACTTTGCTGGCGCAATTCAAACGATGAAGGGAAGAAACTAAACATTGCAAACAAAATAGGCATTTGTAAAAGCATTGGTAAACATCCGCTCATCGGACTCACTCCTACTTTGTTGTATAAATCCATCGTCGCTTTTTGACGTTCCATAGGTTTATCGGAAGGAATGCGAGCGTTAATTTCATCGATTTCCGGCTTTAATACACGCATTTTAGCGCTCGACATATAGGATTTGTACGTTAATGGAAAAAGTACCATTTTAATTACAATGGTCATTAGCAATATAATAATACCGAAATTGCTCATAAACAAACTGAACACATTGAACATCGGAATTATTATGAAACGGTTTATCCATCCAAAAATTCCCCAACCCAGTGGTACTATCGAGCGAAGTTTAAGTTTTTGATCGGAAAGAACACCTTTATCATAAGCATTCAATATTTTATATTGATTGGGTCCGAAATAAAATCTGAAACCGGACTGCATTCTTCCTGAAGGATCGAAAGGAAGAATCATATCAGCCGAATAATATTTCAAATACGGATTATTTACATCCTTCTCTACTACACTGGAGAGTGTGGCGGACGAAATATCTTCGTCAGCAATAAATATACTGCTGAAAAATTGATCTTTAAATGCAACCCATTTCAGTTTGTTTGAAATTGTCTTCTCTATATCTTTTGAGGCATTTAAACTTTCCTCATCGTCAGACGAATATTTATAATGAACAGCAGAATAACGTTCCTCAAACTTGCGTCCTTTTTCTTGTTGACGTATTTTTGATTTCCATTGCAATTCCAATGAATTGGTTGCAATAGGCATTACTGCGTTCATTCCCGTAGCTTTCAGGTTATATTTTATCATATAATCCTTCGCAGGAATAGTATAAATAAAATCCATATAAGCGTTGGGATCGGTAGTTTTTAGACGCATTGTAAGGGTTTGGTTCCCTTGTGTATCTTTTATAATTTCTCCAACGGGTTCAAAATACAAATCGGCTGAATTTACTACGCGGTTATTATTCGTTGAAAAAATATAGTTTAAAGAACTTTCATCCTTGTCAAACAGCATCAAAGGTAACGAATCGTGTGTTTTGTAATTTTTCAACTGTACCGAATAAATCCTTCCTCCTTTGTTTGATATCTTTATTTTCAGATATTCATTTTCAATCTCGTAAAGCTTTTCTTCTCCAAACGCAGAAGCGCTGAACGCGCCAAAAGCATCCGCTTTTTGTGCTAATTTTGTTGTATCGGTTGTTGCAAGACTATCTTTGGCTATAGCTAATTTTGCACTGTCGGCTTTTGTTTGCTGTATTTGCTGATGCTGCACAAGTGCAATAGAATCACTATATCTTTGCTGGCGCTTAATATCTTCTTGCGAGGGTTTATTCAACAACGTAAAACCAATTACTATCGCAGCAATCAGTCCAAATCCAATAACTGTATTTTTATCCATATTTCTTAGTAAACGAGCTACAAATTATAAGTTACAATTTCTAGTTATTAAAACTGCAAACTGTAAATCGTTTGGCTCTTAGTTCTTATATTTATTTTTCTATTGACGCTTTTATAAAATTGACAAACAACGGATGTGGTTTCACCACTGTACTACTGTATTCCGGATGAAACTGTGTTCCAACGTACCATTTATGATTTTTTAATTCCACAATTTCAACCAAATTCGATTCTTCGTTTAATCCGCTGCAAATAAATCCATTTTCCTCAAATTCTTCTTTGTAGTTATTATTAAACTCAAAACGATGCCGGTGGCGTTCGCTTATATTTTCTTTTCCGTAAATATGAGCTACTTTGCTTCCTTTTTTCAATTTGCATTTATACGCTCCAAGGCGCATACTTCCGCCTAAATTTAAAATATTTTTTTGTTCTTCCATAATATCCACTACATTATGCGTAGTAGTCGGGTCTATTTCGGTACTGTTAGCATCAGAATAACCTAGTACATTGCGTGCAAACTCAATGCACATAGTTTGCATTCCGAAACAAATCCCGAAACAAGGAATATTATGTTCGCGTGCATACTGAAGCGCAAGAAATTTTCCTTCAGTTCCACGCTGTCCAAATCCCGGAGCAACAACTATACCATCCACCTTATGCAGCTTTTTTGTCACATTATCTAATGTAATTTTGTCAGATAATATTAAATCGAGCTTCAATTTTCTGTCATTATAGGTACAAGCATGCGAAAGCGACTCGGTTATTGATTTATACGCGTCTTGCAACTGAACATACTTTCCTACTAAAGCAATTCGCACTTCTTCTTGCGCATGTTCCATTTTCTCAACAAAAGCCGTCCATTTTTCCATGTCCGGTTGCGGAACTTTCGATAAATCGTATCCCATTTTCATCAGTGCAATTTCATCCAAACGCTCCGAGTGCATATTTAATGGCACACGGTAAATAGTAGGAACATCAATGGATTGCATCACAGCTTCGGGCTCAACATTACAAAACAACGCCACTTTTTTGCGCATATCAAGAGAGATATTATGCTCGGTACGAAGCACCAAAATATCTGCCTGAACTCCTTGTTCTTGCAATAATTTTACGGAGTGCTGTGTAGGTTTTGTTTTTAATTCTTTTGCGGCTGCCAAATATGGCACATACGTTAAATGTACCAATAAACTGTTTTTACCCAACTCCCAACGTAATTGACGCACACTTTCGATATATGGAAGCGATTCAATATCGCCTACAGTTCCTCCTATTTCGGTAATAACAAAGTCAAATTCCCCTTTGCTGCCCAACAATTTAATGTTCCGCTTAATTTCGTCGGTAATGTGCGGAATAATTTGTACGGTTTTTCCTAAATAATCTCCACGACGTTCCTTGTTTATCACATTTTGATAAATTCGACCGGTTGTGATATTATTTGCACGATGTGTTTCAACGTTTAAAAAACGTTCATAATGTCCCAAATCCAAATCGGCTTCATGTCCATCAACAGTTACATAACATTCGCCGTGTTCGTAAGGATTTAAGGTTCCCGGATCCACGTTGATATACGGATCCAATTTTTGGTTGGTTACTTTGAAACCGCGTGCCTGCAAAAGTTTTCCCAGCGAAGCTGCAATAATGCCTTTACCAAGAGAAGAACTTACGCCGCCCGTAACAAAAATGTACTTTGTTTCTTTCACGATGTTTTTTCCTTAAAAATGATTGAATAAAAAATCAAATTTTAAGTGCACAAAGTTCGGAAAAAAAAGTGATATTTGAAAATAAAAAGTTTAACGTTTTGATGTTTTGAAGTTTGAATGGTTAGAACATTAAATATCCTGATAAATAGATTTCCAAAAATTGAGTTTTTTCACATTGTATATTTACTCATTTACATATTGGCACATTCTCCAAAAATCTCTATCTTTGCAATCTTAAAATTAGAAACTAAAAATTAAAAATTAGAAGTCAGAATAGTTTGTAGTTTGCTGTTTGTAATAAAACCTATAATTACTCAATAATTTACCGTTCAATTATTTAACTGCTCACTGCTCACTGCTGACTACATACTAAAAAAATGGCTATAGAAATTAAAGAATTAACTTCGAGAAGTAAAGATTACTCGCAGTGGTACAACGATTTGGTAATAAAAGCAGATTTAGCAGAAAATTCCGCAGTGCGAGGATGTATGGTAATAAAACCGTACGGATATGCAATTTGGGAAAAAATGCAGGCAGAATTAGATCGTATGTTCAAAGAAACAGGTCACGTAAATGCTTATTTTCCGTTGTTTATTCCAAAATCTTTTTTGAGTAAAGAAGCCGAACACGTTGAAGGTTTTGCAAAAGAATGTGCTGTTGTAACACACCACCGTTTGAAAAACGACCCGAACGGAAAAGGATTAATTGTTGACCCCGAAGCAAAATTGGAAGAAGAGTTGATTGTTCGTCCTACCTCCGAAACTATAATATGGAATACGTATAAAAACTGGATACAATCTTATCGCGACTTGCCTATTTTGGTAAATCAATGGGCAAACGTAGTGCGTTGGGAAATGCGTACGCGCTTATTTTTGCGTACTGCAGAATTCCTTTGGCAGGAAGGACACACTGCACACGCAACACGCGAAGAAGCAGTGGAAGAAGCAGAAAAAATACTTCACGTTTATGCTGATTTTGCTGAAAACTTTATGGCTGTGCCTGTTTTACGCGGAGTAAAATCTGCCAATGAACGTTTTGCGGGTGCAATAGAAACCTACTGTATTGAAGCTTTGATGCAAGACGGAAAAGCATTACAAGCAGGAACATCTCATTTTCTCGGTCAAAATTTTGCCAAAGCGTTTGATGTTACTTTCGTTACTAAAGAAAACCAACAGGATTATGTTTGGGCAACTTCTTGGGGAGTTTCCACGCGTTTGATGGGCGCTTTGGTAATGACACATTCGGATGATAACGGATTGGTTTTGCCTCCAAATTTGGCGCCATTTCAAGTTGTGATTGTTCCGATTTACAAAAATGAAGAACAATTAAATGCCATTACAGAAAAAGTAAAAGAAATTACTTCGAAACTAAAAGCATTAGGTGTCAGTGTAAAATTCGATAATAACGACACAAAAAAACCGGGATGGAAATTTGCCGAATACGAATTAAAAGGCGTGCCTGTACGTCTTGCAATGGGTGCACGTGATTTGGAAAATGGAACCATTGAAGTTGCTCGTCGTGATACGTTGACAAAAGAAACGGTTTCCATTGAAGGTATTGAAAAATATATCAGCGATTTATTGAAGGAAATACAGCAAAATATCTTCCAAAAAGCGTTCGATTATCGTACTTCTATGACACGCGAAGTGAATTCATACGAAGAATTTAAGGTTGAAATTGAAAAAGGCGGATTTCTACTTTGCCATTGGGATGGAACTCCTGAAACGGAAGAAAAAATAAAAGATGAAACCAAAGCTACAATACGTTGTATTCCGTTTGAAGGTGATAAAACTCCCGGAAAATGTATGGTAACAGGAAAACCATCGGCACAAAGAGTTGTATTTGCAAGGGCGTATTAAATATATAATCGTCTAATTAATTTAATATCAAAAAATCCTCCTGCGGGGGATTTAGGGGGCTTTAACTATGAAATGGAAAGATTTCTTCTACTTTTCAAAAAGTCAACGCACAGGAATTATTGTTCTGTTAAGTTTGATTTTTTTGACATTGATAGGAGGAATTTTGCTGCCATATATTTTACCTAAAAAAGAAATAGAAATTGATGATGCGTTCCTTTCAGAAGCAAAAAAATTCAAAAGCACACTGAAAGACAAAGAGCCGACGTGGATTGATTACAAAAACAAATCGTATCAAAATTATTCTGAGAATAATTACAACAGCTACAAAAATTACGATAAAGATGCTCACTACGAGCTTTTTACGTTCGATCCAAACACAACGGATTCCGCTAATTTTGTAAAATTAGGATTGAAACCTTATATTGCAAAAAATATTTTAAAATACAGAAGCAAAGGCGGTAAATTCAAATCGGCAGATGATTTTGCTAAAGTCTATGGAATTTCTTCTGAAAAATTTGAGGAATTAAAACCGTACATCAGTATTAAAGAAGTTGAGAAGATTGCCGAAGTAAAAGCATCAGAAACAGCGGCTTATAATTCTAATAAAACACAAAATATCGTTTTAGAATTAAATTCTGCCGATACCGCCTCTTTGAAACAGATAAAAGGAATAGGAACTTCGTTTGCAAAAAGAATAGTTGGATATAGAAATGTGCTGGGCGGATATGCTTCAGTAGAGCAATTGAAAGAAGTGTACGGAATGAAACCTGAAATGTACGAACAAATTCGCTCGTCTTTTACAGTTAACCCTTCACCAATTCGCAAAATTAATATCAATACGGCAAGCATTGAGAAACTCAAAAGTCATCCGTATTTGAGAGATTTTGAAAAAGCCAAAGCCGTTTATGAATATCGCCGTAAAAAAATAAAATTATATAGCATAGATGATTTAAAAGTGTTGGATGAATTAAACGAGGAAGATTTAAAAAAGTTGGAACCGTATTTGGAGTTTAAATAGAAGTCAGTTGCCACGCCTTTTAAGGCGTGGAATAATGAAAAATATTACTTTTGGCTTTAGCCAAAATTTATAACTTAAGTTTTGGCTAAAAGCCCATATTGCAAAGGCTACAACTCACCACGCCTTAAAAGGCGTGGCAATTGAAATCAAATGTCCTTTTTAGAAAATGAAATATTAAAACTACGCGCAGTTGAACCTGAAGATTTGGAGCTTCTGTATAAATGGGAAAACAATTCAAAACTCTGGATTGCAGGAAATACACGCGTACCTTATTCCAAATTTCAATTAAAACAATATATAGCCCAAAGTTCTTACGATATTTTTGAAAATGGACATTTACGCTTAATGATGCAGGAAAAAGCCACCGGAAAAACCGTCGGTACGGTTGATTTATTTGACTTCGATATTCATCACAGCCGCGTTGCATTGGGACTTTATGTTGCGGAAGAATTTCAGGGAAAAGGTTTTGCAACGGGAAGTTTAAAACTTACCGAAAATTACGTTTTCAATTTTCTGAAGATAAATCAATTATACGTTCAAATAGCTGAAAATAATCTTGCCAGTCGTAAACTTTTTGAAGGGAACTATGAATTATACGGTTATCTGAAAAATTGGATAAAAACGCCGGAAGGTTTTGAAAATATTTTAACTTATCAGAAATTTAGTGATAATATTATAAGATAAATACACTATATTTGCAAAAAAATAAGTTCCGTTTTTATGCCGATGTTTGACAATGCAATATTTGCTTCCTTTATTCCTCAATTTTTAATGATTTTGGGATTTTTTTCGTGCATTGTTGCCCCAAGTTTGTCTTCGAAGAACAATTCAGAACATCTGGAAAGTATTTCCGCAACAAATGCCATAACTTATCAAGTTGAAAGTCAATCGAAAACTAAAATATTTTCTTTCCAAGAATATCAAAAATCCACAAAAAAAGAAGTAAAAATAAATTTATCAAATTACTTCTCTCCCACTCTTGAAACTACAAAAATCGTTTATCCTGATTTTATTGTCCATTGGAGAAGATTTGAAATAATTTCTTCTTTATTTTCACGTCCGCCTCCAATCTCATTAATTTAAATTTATTATTCTTATACCTAAAATCCGCGGTATAAATGCTTAACATTTTAGTTATATAAGTGTTTTTTTCAAAATCCGTATATAACTTATTATAAATCATTTAATTAATAAATATAATTATGAGAATTCGTTTTATTATCATTTTTCTCATTCTATCGTCCACAGGAATAACAATTTATGCGGATGATTTTACAACAAAAACCGATACTTTATCCGAAGTAGTTATTGAAGCCAGCAAAGACAAGCTAAAACTGAATGAAATTCCGGCATCGGTTTCTATTATTTCTGCAAATAAAATAAAAGAAAATAACATCAATTCGCTGAAAGATCTTACATCGAATGTTCCCAATCTTTTTATGCCCGATTACGGTTCAAAACTCACATCGCCATTATATATCAGAGGTGTAGGATCACGTATTAATGCTCCTTCTGTAGGACTTTATGTAGATAATGTACCTTATTTTGACAAATCAACTTTTGCATTTGATTTTTTTGATGTGCAACGCATAGAAGTGCTACGCGGTCCACAAGGAACGGAATACGGACGAAATACAATGGGCGGAATAATTAATATTCTTACAAAATCGCCTTGGGATTATCAGGGAACGCATTTAGATTTAACTGCCGGAACGTACGGTTATTATGGTGTGAATGCAGGATATTATGGCAAAACGAATGAAAAGTTTGCGTATTCGCTGGCATTGAATTTACTGCATAATGATGGATTTTTCACCAATCAGTTTTTGAATAATAAAGTGGATAAACTAAATTCTTATGGAATAAGAAATCGGTTGATTTATAAGTTTTCCGACCGTTTTTCGGTAGAAAATATTTTTAGTTTTGAAAGAAGTAATCAAGGTGGATATCCTTACGCAACTTACAACGACAGCACAAAAAAAGCGAACAAAATATCCTATAATCAATACAGTAGTTACTTACGTAATCTTGCCTCAGACGCGCTGGTTTTTAAATACATAACTAATTATTTTGACGTAAAAGCCACCACATCTTATCAATATTTGTCTGATAATCAAAAAATTGATCAGGACTTTACAAAAGATTCCATTTATTTTGTAATACAGAAACAAAAACAAAATATGATTTCACAAGAGATTATATTAAACTCAAATAAAAAACAAAAGTATAGCTGGTTAATTGGAACCTACGGATTCATACAACAATTCAATAATTCGGTAAATACTAACATCTATACTTCTAAAAAACAAAACGATAAACGATACGACCACATTATAAAAGGCGGCGCTTTGTTTCATCAATCTACGTTGAATAATTTCCTTGTGAAAAATTTAAGTCTAATTGCAGGCATTAGGATGGATGTGGAAACCGATAACCTTTCGTATAAATGCGACACAACAAATACAAAAACTGCAGTAACCTCCAATGAGGCTGATACAACATATAATCCTTTAAATTCATTTGAATTTTTGCCAAAAGTGGCATTAAACTACAAATGGGATAAAAATAATATATACGCAGTTATAGCGCGCGGATATAAAACCGGTGGTTTTAATTCCACTTTTGAGCGTCCCGAAGATTTAACTTTTGACCCGGAGTATAGTTGGAATTACGAAATTGGAGTAAAAAGTTCCTTGTTTAACGATTTTTTATATGCTGATTTATCGCTATTTTACATTGATTGGAAAAATCAGCAAATTTATCAAACTGTTCCAAGCGGAAAAGGTTCGATGTTGAAAAATGCCGGACATTCGTCGAGTAAAGGATTTGAAACCATGCTGAAAACAAAAACATTTTGCGGTTTTGACTTGCAAGCAAGCTACGGACTTACGTATGCCAAATTTATCACGTTTGTTCAAAATGCCAATACGGATTATAGTGGAAATTACATTCCTTACGTTCCTAAACACACTCTTTCTTTAATGGCAAAGAAAACCGTTGATTTCAATTCCGATATTTTGGATAAAATCGTCTTCAACATATTATATAGAGGAGCAGGAGAAATTTATTGGAACGATGCAAATTCACATAAACAAGACTTCTATGGATTACTCGATGCGAATATTTCATTTATACGCAAAAATTTTCAATTTGATATTTGGGGCTCAAACCTGACAAATAATTATTATGAGGCATTTTATTTTGAAATCCAAAATCTTGGAAAAAAATACGTACAAACAGGCAAACCTTTACAGGCAGGCGTAAAACTTTCAGTAAATTTTTAACCGATGAAAGAAAAGAATTGGCATAAATTTCCGGTATTATTTAGTTTATACATCGCACAATCCATCCCGATGAGTTTTTTCTCAACGGTGGTTCCTGTTATTATGCGGCAAGAAAAATATTCACTGCAATCCATAGGGTTATTGCAACTAATAAAACTTCCATGGATACTCAAATTTTTATGGGCGCCGTTGGTTGACAATCGTACAAGAAGTACCAAAAATGTAAAACAATGGATTTTGTTTTCGGAGATTTTTTATGCAATTATTATTATCTGCATCGCGATTTTCGACTTGCAAACCAATTTCAAATTGATTGTAATACTGATTGTTATTGCGTTTATCGCTTCAGGAACGCAAGATATTGCTACCGATATTTATGCCATTCTTTCTTTAAAACGTTCCGAGCGAAGTATCGGTAACAGTATGCAATCTGCAGGAAGTTTTTTGGGAAGTTTTTTGGGAACGGGAGTTTTACTCATTGCTTATCATTATTTTGGGTGGACAAACGTATTACTTTTACTTGCAGTGTTTGTTCTGTTGGCGCTTATTCCTCTTTTTCTTTCACGCAAGCAATTGTCTATTGATAATTCTTTAAAAGAAAGTGTGTCGCTAAAAGATATTTATCATTTTTTCAATCAAAAAAACAAGTACAAATTAATTTTAGTATTGATATTTTATTATGCCGGAATTATCGGAATTCTTACAATGTTGAAACCTTATCTGGTTGATTTGGGTTATAACGTAAAAGAAATTGCATTTATGTCGGGTATTTTCGGAACTTCAATGGCTGCAATTTCATCTTTGTTGGGTGGATTTATTATGAAACAATTGGGAAGAAAACGCACGCTGTTTTTGTTTCTCTTCATTAGTCTGATTGCTGCTCTGTATTGGCTGTTCTTATCGCAAAATGTAGCTTCTTTAGTTGAATTATATATCGGAATTGGATTGGTTTGGTGTGCTTATGGATTTTCCACCGTGGCTATTTATACCATTGCAATGGATGCCGTTCGTCCCGGACGCGAAGGAACCGATTTCACCATTCAAATTGTTATTACACATTTAGGCAGTTTATTAATTTCGGTTTTGAGCGGTAAAATTGCGAACACATATAATTATACCGGTTTATTTATAATTGAAGTAATAATTTGTATTTTAACCTTTTTTATTTTATGGTACTCAATTCCGAAAAAAACAAATTATTTGAGTAAATTTAGTTGATATTTAAATGCTATTCATTTATGGAAATCTCCGACAAACTTTTAGAAAAATATAATGTTGCCGTACCACGATACACAAGTTATCCGCCTGCCAATTATTTCAAAGATAATTTTTCAGAAAAGGAATATCTAACCCTGTTGGATAAATCAAACGAGGACAATCCTAAAAATATCTCCATTTATATTCACATTCCGTTTTGTAATAAAATTTGTTTTTACTGCGGATGCAATGCTACGCCCAAAGGCAAAGGAACATTGGTTGAACCTTATGTAAAGGCGCTAAAAAAAGAGATGGAAATGGTATTTGAACATTTGGACAAAAACCGTTTTGTTTCACAAATTCATTACGGAGGCGGAACACCTAATGTATTACCGGCTGAAACATTAAAAGAAATCAACGAATTGATATACAGCAGTTTTCAACTTGTAAACAATCCTGAAATTGCCATTGAATGTAATCCGGCATACTTAACGTACGAGTATATTGACACTTTCAAAGCTGCCGGTTTTAATCGCTTCAGTATTGGAATTCAGGATTTTGATAATGAAATTTTGAAAACTGTAAACCGTGAACCTTCACAATTGCCCGTTAAAGATTTAATTAATTATTTGAAAAAAGATAGGAAAGATATTTCCGTTAATTTGGATTTCATCTATGGATTGCCGGGGCAAACACTCCAATCATTTCAAAAAACAATTGAAAAAGCCGTTGAAATTCGTCCGGAAAGATTGGTAACGTTTTCATACGCTCACGTTCCGTGGATGATGCGTCATCAGCAAATTTTAGAAAAAAAAGGATTGCCCACAACTACGGAAAAAATGGATATGTTTAAAGCTGCCAATAGAATTCTTACAAATGCAGGTTACACCCGCCTTGGACTTGACCATTTTGTGCTTCCCGATGATGAATTGAGTATTGCATATAAAAATCAGCAATTGCACCGTAATTTTCAGGGATATTGTACCCGTCGCACTACAGGACAAGTATATGCGTTCGGGGTTTCAGGCATTAGTCAACTCGAAAAGGGATACATACAAAATAAAAAAGACGTTGAAACTTACATTTCAGATATTGAGAAGGATATTTTACCTGTACAAAAAGGATATATTTTAAACGACAGTGAAAAAATTACCGGAAAAATCATCGAAGAATTGATGTGTAACGAAAAAATCAATTGGAAACAACTTGCCGATGAACTATATTTATCGGTAGAAAAATTAAAATCGGAAGTAAATATTGATAAAAAAATATTGGATGAATTTGTTAGTGATGAGTTGCTTATTTACAATGAAAATAAAATGGAGATTACTCAAAAAGGGACATTTTTTATTAGAAATATCGTAGCATCATTGGATAAAAACTTGAAAATTCAAACAAATACCTACTCAAAATCGGTATAAAAATGGAAAAAGATATAATCATCATTGGAGCAGGATTAACAGGATTAACTCTCGCCTACTACCTGAAAAAAGCCGGAAAAAATGTGTTGCTTATAGAAAAACAAGACAAAACCGGAGGTGTAATTCAGTCAATTTCTGAAAATAATTTTACTTATGAAACCGGACCAAGCACGGGAGTTATCGGCACACTTGAAATTGCCGAATTATTTGAAGATTTAACCGGGAAATGTGAACTTGAAGTTGCTGATAAATCAGCAGAAAAACGTTATATCTTGAGAAACGGAAAATGGACCGCGCTTCCTTCCGGTTTATTTTCTGCCATCGGAACACTGCTTTTTACTTGGTACGATAAATTCAGAATTTTAGGCGAACCTTTCAGAAAAGCGGGAACAAATCCCGATGAAAGTATTGCTGATTTAGTCAAACGCCGTTTAGGAAAATCGTATCTTGATTATGCTGTAGATCCTTTTATTTCAGGAGTTTATGCCGGAAATCCCGAGAAATTAATCACACGTTTTGCTCTTCCGAAATTATATAAATTGGAACAAAACTACGGAAGTTTCATTCGCGGTTCAATAAAAAAAGCAAAAGAACCGAAACCTTACGGCGCAGAAAAAATTACACGTAAAGTTTTTTCAGTAAAAGGAGGATTGTCGAGTTTAACGGATGCACTGACAAGAGAAATTGGAAATGAACATATAAAAATGGGATGCGACAATGTAAAAGTTGATTTACAAGAAAATGGATATCAAATTTCTTTTCTCAATTCAAAAAACGAAGAAGAAAAATTTTCAACATCAAAAGTAATTACAACCGTTGGAGGTTACGCTCTTCCTGAATTATTACCTTTTGTACCTGAAGAAACGATGGAACCTATAAAATCTACCGCCTATGCCGATGTAGTACAAGTCGCTGTTGGATTTAAAAAATGGGATGTTCAAGCTTTAGACGGTTTTGGAGGTTTGGTTCCCAGCAAAGAAAAACGGGATATTCTCGGCATTCTTTATCCATCGGCTATTTTTAAAGGTCGCACACCTGAAGGCGGAGCATTATTATCGGTATTTATGGGAGGAAGCAAAAAACCTGAAATGTTACAAAAAATCAATAGAGAAATCGAAGAAATTGTATTGAAAGAAATCCATTCCACACTTGGAGAGCAACTTAAGCCCGATTTTATAAAAATCTACCGACATAAAAATGCCATTGCACAATATGATGTTTCTACTGGCAAAAGATTGGAAGCCATCACAAAAATAGAAAATACATATAAGGGATTATTTTTGGCAGGAAGCATTCGCGACGGAATTGGAATGGCCGACCGTGTAAAACAAGCCAAACAATTGGCAGATTTATTGTCAAAATAAAAATGAAAAAAACAGCCATATTACTTATCAATGTTGGTACGCCGGACAAGCCCGATGTAAAACACGTAAGAAAATACCTGTCGCAATTTCTTAATGACAAGTACGTGATTGACTTGCCGTGGCTATTACGAAAATTGCTGGTAAATATAATAATTGTACCGTTTCGTGCGCCAAAATCTAGCAAAATGTATCAGGAATTATGGACCAAAAACGGCTCTCCATTGCTCAATCATTTAAATGGTTTAACTCATAAACTTCAAAAGAAACTCTCAGATAATTATTTGGTTATGGGAGCGATGCATTATGGAAATCCTACGGTAAAAAGCGCATTGGAAAAAATAAAAACCGAAAATATCGAAAATATTATTGTTGTTCCGTTGTATCCTCAATATGCTACTTCTACTACGGAATCAGCAAAAAAGTATGTGCTTAAAATCATTAAAAGCTGTGGAATAAAAGCAGAGGTAGGATTTATTGAACAATTTTATAACGAACCTTCTTTTGTTGAAGCTTTTACAGAACAAATAAAATCATATCAACCGGAAAGTTACGACCACATTGTTTTTTCCTATCACGGACTTCCTGTAAACCAAGTACAAAATATTCATCCTGAAAATAAATATTCTGCCTGTAACTGTGAAAATGAATTTCCTGAACACGGAAAACGTTGTTATAAAGCTACTTGTTATGAAACTTCGCGGTTGTTAGCTCAGAAACTATCTCTCCCGAAAGAAAAATACACCGTTGCTTTTCAATCACGCCTTTCAAATAATTGGTTGGAACCCTTTACCGATAAAATTTTACTCGAACTGTTAAAACAAGGAAAAAAGAAAGTCCTCGTCGCGGCTCCTTCTTTCGTTGCAGATTGTTTGGAAACCTCGTATGAAATAGTTGTGGAATATAAAAAACTATTTTTAAATAATGGCGGCAAAGAATTGGTTTTGGTAGAGAGCTTAAATGATAATGAAACGTGGGTAAACTCATTAATACAAATTATCAAAAAATCAATTTGAAATTAAAACATCTAACTGAAAATGAAAAAAAATATAATTTTAATTTTTGTTACTCTTCTTTTTACAAACATTCTTTTTGCCCAAAATGACAGCACTTTGAGTAAATCTCCTCATCAAATCAGTATTGAAGCTGGTTATAGAAATGTGTTTTCAATGATTGATCGTTCTGCAAATCCTTTAATAAACAGTGCTACACACGGTTTTGGAGGAATGATTGACTATGGGTGGAAAGTAAGCGGGTTAAACGGTAAAAAATCGGCCGTTTATTTGACGATTCCGCTTGGTTACAATGTGATGTTTGCTTCAAACAGCGCTTCAAAAAACATTTCGATGTTAAGTTACGGTTGGACTGTACGACACGAACTGACAAAAAAACAGAACAAATTTACACCGTTTTTAGGGTATGGTTTACTTTTGAATTCACTCAGCATTCAGGGAACAGATGGAGGAATTATGGGACACCAAACTCAATTTGANCTTGGAACAAATCTNAACACTTCTACTCGATTGAAATATTTTGTAAAACTTGCTTACAGTTATTCATCCTATCCAAGACTGGGCGACGACAAACGAATTCATTTTCAATTTATTGACTTAAGATTAGGTGTAAGATTTTAAACGACAAAAAAACGGGAATTGATATTTCCCATTTTTTTATAAAATTAAACTTCGCTATTTATAAACTAATTTTCACTTCTTTTCCTGTAAAGAATATTTTGAATATTTTGTCGTCTTTTCTTACAAATTGATTTACAAACACTTTATCCTCAACGCTTAATAAATCCATACTGTTATTTTTCGCTATGATTTGATTGTCTGTATTATTAAAATGATATTCAATAAACGATGATTTAAAAACATCCGCAATTTTTATTCCGTCTTTTATTTCCTCTTTATTTATCAACCAATCCGATGCGGTAATTTTAGGAACGTCCTGCGATATTTTATTCCATTTGCTGTCAAAAAACTGAATATACGAACTGCAAACTGGCGCACAAACTGTATTTATTACTCCAATAATACAAGATGTACTGTCCATTTTGTTTTTTTCCATAGAAAATAATTTCATTTCAAAAGTGGTGTTTTCTGCAGATTTTACAGCAATATAATGATTTATAGAATCATATTTTAAAACAAAAGCATCGTTCTGAAATGAATTTTTAATTGTATCTTTCTGCCCAATTTTATAATATTCTACCAATTCAAGCCGCATTTCTTTGGTTAGTGAAGGNAAAATATCATCAGACATATTTATAAATTTTTTATCTATATACTGTGCACTTAAAGAAAAATATGAAATGGATATAAATAACCCCACTAAAATCGTCTTACTTAATGCTGTCGTTTTTATTTGTTTGAGTTTCATTCTTTTTATTAGTATTAAAAATTTTCCAATAATGTTTAATTAATTCATCCCACGAATTAAATGTTTCTTTGTACATTAAACCCACACCTTGTCTAAACTGCGCAGAACCCGCACTTAATGTATATCTGTCTANGGTATGATTATATGCTTTTAAACGGAATTTACCATTAGCGGTTAAAAGATATTCAATATCTAAATCTCCAATGAATTTATTTTTTGCCAAATTATCATTTCTATAACCAAAGTTACCATTTATAATCAATCTGTTATTCGGCTGATAAAAAACAGCTCCTTCATATTCTTGCGATTTTACAGCGCTATTTCCCGTGTCCCGTATGTTTACNCCAACCGATAAGTTTCCTACAACTTGTGATAAAATATTATTTACCTGACCGAAAAGCGTTGTATTCAAGAATGGAGACAATGTACCGCTTAATAAATTTGAAGCATAAGCATCTGTATTTTTAGCATAATCCGGCGTATAAAATTTACCTAACAACAATAAATAAGCCACTTGCCTATTCATCATTTCTTCCGTATTCATCAAGTTTTTGATTTGATATTTCAATGTTTCGTCGCTCGAAGGCAAATCTATATCAAATTTTATAGCGGGATTCATTAAGTCGTCAGTAATATTTAAGATTACATTTACAGGAACACTCGAACGCGAAGTCGATGATAATAGTGTTTGATCGTTCAAATCCTTTAGCGAAGCGGTTAAAGAATAAATGGCACGAATATCCAGTTTTGCATGGAATGGATCACCCGACCAAGTTACAGAGCTTCCTTGATCTATTTTAAATTCTTTTCTAATGAAGTTTTGAAGTGTAAACAAGTAACTTCCTTTCTCAATGGTATATCCTCCGTAAAGACGTAAATCGTTGTTAGGATCGTAAGTAAGGCGTAGATTTCCACTACCTTTTGCCGTAATATTATCTCCTCCTTTCGGGTCTATCACCAATTGAATATCGGCATCGGGATTAACGTCAATTTCCATATCCAAATAAATATTGGCTGATTTTTTATCGGCAGAAGTTTTTGGAATGGTATCTTTATTTTCCGAGTGATTTACAAAAGTTATAAAATCATTACTATTGGCTGTTTCAGCGCTTCCTATCGAAAGATAGAATTTTGTATTTGGACGCGAGGTTACATTTATATCGAAATAAACATCGGTTTCACTTCCATAAATGTGCACATTCCCTGCGGCATAAGCTTTCCCGTAAAAGAAATCGTTATCCTGATATTTGGTATTAAGCGCCATAATGTTTCGCGTGTTTACTCTTGCATCAAATTTCATATCTTTGAACGCCCCATTGTGTGTTATGTTTCCGGTAAGCGTTCCGGTATTTTTGTCGTCATCATAAATGGTAATATTTGTAAATGAAATGGATTTTCGAGTCAAGTAAATCGTGTCGGAGAAAGAATAGGCGGTTTTTAAATAATCAACCGTAGCTCGTGTGTTTTCAGCAAATACTTTTCCTTCAAATCCAATAGCTTTTGTACGTCCAAACATTCTTACTTTGCCTGTTCCCACTCCTTTAATATCGGAAAGAATGGAAGATAGATATCGCTGTAAAAATCCCAAATTGAGTTTATTCGCGTCAAAAACAAAATCAAGTGAATCTTTTTTAGGCACATAAACTCCATCGGCAAGAGCAATTACATCTCCTTTGCTGTTGAAAAACTTTCCTGAAGCAGCAATTTCTTCCTTTTCTTTGTTCCAAACCGAATGTAACGATGCATTCCCAATTAAAGCCTGATTCAATTTTGCATCCTGCACATACAAATCAGCTTCAAAAACCGGTTTTTTCATTACCGAATATAAGTTGGCATCACCGGTGGTTATTCCTTCGATAGAAATTGCCTTTAGATTAAATAAATCCAAAATATAACCTATTTGCAATTCATTCATTTTTACGTGAAGCGTATCCGATTCTTTTTTTGAAACTAATCCGTTTAAGGTAATATATTGATTTCCGTGTTGAAATTTAAAATTATTTACATTAAAGGTTGTATCCGGATTTATGTTTATTTTAGATGGATTCATATTCCACGTCGTATCCGAAATTATCACTTGCGTAGGCAAAATATTGATTTGTGCGGTGGTTAAATCTTCTGTTTTCTTAAATTTTGTAACCGCCTGAATTTCGCCCGCATAATTTATAGAATCGGAATTTTGCCATGCTAACTGTGTATAAAGTGAATCGTTTTCGGCGGCAGCTTTCAGATTAAAATGAACCAAGTCGTCTTTGAAATAGAGACTGGCTTTTCCGTTTAAATTAAGTTTATGGTCGGGGTTATTTAAACTGATATCAATATCCTGAAGTTTCTTTTTTCCGAATGAAATAAAAGGTGTTTTTGCCGTCAGTTCCACGCGTTGGTTCAAATCGTCAATGTATCCTTTAACTGTAGCATTACCGTCAATTGCAAAGGGAAGTTCGAGCACATCCGATATTTTTTTTGTATCGGAAAGTGTTAAATCAATATTCATAAAGTTATTTCCTCCGGTAACTTGTGAGTTTGGCGAATCTTTACCTGATAGCGCCGGAATATAATTTTCAACCAATGCCCGCATTGTTTGAGGAAGTGTGCTGTATTTGAAATCTCCTTCAAAAATTCCGTTTACCAAATCAGAAGTAATTGTAAATTTTGAATTATCTTTTCCCACTTCCGATTCAAACATAAACTGATTGAATTCCAGCATCTTATCTCCATTTACAAATCGTATATCATTTAATGCTAAAAATCCATTCAAATTNTCCAACGAATTTCCTATCATATTTGTATTTCCCGTAAATGACAGTTGTGATCCTTTGTATTTATCGGTTAATTTCAATGCATTTACATCTGCATTTGTAACGGTTAAATCAAAATTAAACACCGGCAAGTTTTTATCTTTCAAATCGACCACTCCATTGAAATCAGCTTGTAAATTCGGGTCATTTATATTTACACTTCCGTCAAAACCGTTTCCATCGTAAGAACCATCCAGTGTAATTTTCTGATAATTATAATTATTCAAATAAATTTCGGCGATATTTCCTTTTACAGTTCCCTGAAATGGTTTTTGATATAATTTTGAACCATTTGTACTGATACTGAATGATGTTTTACCTAAATCTTTTGACGCCAGAAGTGTTCCTAATTGGAAATTATTTGTTCGAATTGTACCACTGTATTTTAAATCGTGCATTTTATTTTCGAACTGAAGCAAAATATCGGTTCTCAAATTGCCAACGTTAGTTGCAATATTCCCATAAGTTACCAAATTGCTGAAAAAGCCCGAAATATTCCCCGTATATTTAACTATTCCTAACCGGCTTAATTCTTCCGGAAGTACAAAAGGACGATTCATTAAACGTGCTATTAAATCTTGTACTTCGCTNTTGTTTAATTGAAGGGTTTTCACATCGGCATACACAAAAGCTTCATCAATATTGGAAATTCCATTTAAATCCACATCTGTTTTCAATACAAGTGATTTTCCGTATTTTAATTCCAATCCTTTTAAGGAAAAATTGGAGATAAATCCTTTCAGTTTTCCCTGAATAACAGCGGGCTGCTTTATGTTTTTAAAATTGTGAGATAAAGAAGCTAAATCACTTAAAACAATAGTAGAAGGATTAATTTTTGCATTCCATTTTACTTTGTTTGCTANATCGTTTAAATTTGCAACAGTGTCGTACGAAA
Organism: uncultured Paludibacter sp.; assembly: GCA_900498215.1. Classification (GTDB taxonomy): domain Bacteria; phylum Bacteroidota; class Bacteroidia; order Bacteroidales; family Paludibacteraceae; genus UPXZ01. Next base: position 676,607 of record LR026962.1, read on the forward strand.
GTTGAACCGAATCTAATGCCAAAGCAGAATTAGGAAGAGNAATATTTAGTTTAGGAATCCAAAAACCTTTTTTCCATCCATACACCGAAGTTTGGAGATTTTTAAGATTTAATCCGGATTTTTCCAAAAGCGACAGTGATTTTATACGAGCAGCTAAAGAATCTCCTTTAAGGTAATCGATACTAANATCTCCATTTATATTTGAGAAATACATCCTGTTTACATCAAACAGCGTAGAATCTTGTTNGAGTAAATGCTTGTGGTTTATAAAACTAAATCGGGAATCAGTAATTTTAATATCCTTAAAATTAAATTGTATGGGAGACGATTTCTTCTTTTTGGGTTTTTTGAATGCCTTAATTATAAAATCCAAATTGCTAACACCTTTATTATCAATCATTAAATTGGCATTGAAATGATGAAGTTCTACTTTATTAAATAAAATTTTTCCTTTGAAAAGATGCCAAAAATCAAAATTAGCGTACGCTTTGTCAACAAAAATCAACGTGTCTTGTTGTAAGTCTTCAATATATAGGTCATCAAAACTAAATTTGTTAAAAAATTCGTAATTAACATCTCCAATGCTAACTTTGGTATTAAATTTGATAGAAAATTGTCTCGCTGTTTCGGAGGCAATATAATTTTGTATCTTATTGTCTCTCAGCAAGATAAAAATTATCATCAACAATATTATTATGCTGACAATAACAAAAGTGAATATTTTAAGTATTTTTTTTATATCTTTGTCGNGTATTTTTNACAAAAGTAATAAAAAAATATTTTTCTCAGCTCATTTCAATACGCTAATATCCATACTTTTGTTCAAATCTATACATCTTAACTCAAAAATCAAACCANTTTTTTTAGAATAAATAATTTCCATGTCTAAACCTGTAATTATACTTGGCATCGAGTCTTCTTGTGACGATACTTCAGCAGCAGTAATTCGCGATAATGTAATTTTATCCAATGTTATTGCCAATCAATCTGTACATACAAAATATGGCGGTGTCGTGCCTGAATTAGCTTCGCGTGCGCATCAACAAAACATCATTCCTGTTATTCATGAAGCATTGAAAGCTGCNAATATAGATAAAAACGATCTTTCNGCCATTGCTTTCACACGCGGACCGGGTTTGTTAGGTTCATTGCTGGTAGGAACTTCATTTGCCAAAGGTCTTGCCCAATCGCTTGATGTTCCTTTAGTGGATGTTAATCACTTGCAGGCACACGTTTTAGCCCACTTTATAAGTCAAGGAATTGAAAATGAAAAATTTCCTGAATTCCCGTTTCTTTGTCTGTTGGTTTCGGGTGGAAATTCACAAATTGTACTTGTGAGAGATTATTTGGATATGGAAGTGATAGGACAAACCATTGACGATGCTGCCGGAGAAGCATTTGACAAATGTGCTAAAGTAATGGGACTTCCTTATCCGGGCGGTCCTCACGTAGATAAATTGGCAAAAGAAGGCAATCCGAAAGCCTTTAAATTAAATAAACCGAATATTGACTCTTACGATTACAGTTTTAGCGGGCTAAAAACTTCCTTCTTGTATCTTTTAAGAGACGAAGAAAAGAAAAATCCGAATTTTGTGGAAGAAAATAAAGCCGATTTGTGTGCATCGCTGCAAAGCACCATTATTGAAATACTGATGAATAAACTTCGCAAAGCCGCTGAAGATTTAAATATCAAACAAATAGCTGTTGCCGGAGGAGTTTCAGCAAATTCCGGTTTACGTGAAGCTTTTCACCAATATGCCGAAAAATACAAGTGGGAAATATACATTCCTCCTTTTGCTTTCACTACTGATAATGCTGCAATGATAGCCGTTACAGGATATTATAAATATCTAAAAGGTGAATTTTGTGATATAGATAAAACTCCGTTTGCAAGAGTGAGTAACACATTTTAAAGTTAGAAGTTAGAAGTTAAAAATTAAAAAAACTCGTAGTGCATTTATAAAATAAAACTAAAATACTATGGATTGAAAATCCATAGGTTTAATATGCGAATGAAATTCGCCAATAACTCTATAAAGTATGAATATCTTTTATAATATCATCATCATTCTAATATCCAACCATCTGTTGGAGTATTGGGTTTGTCCTTATGATGATCAAGATATTCTTGTACCATTTCATCTGTTATTCTCCCAATACTCCAAGCACCATAACCTACTGACCAAAAATGTTGACCCCAATAACGCTTCTTCAACTCTGGATACTCTTGTTGTAAAAGATGAGAAGTGCGACCTTTCAACTTTTTCACTAATACACTTATGCTCAAAGAGGGAGGATATTCAACATGAATGTGAACATGATCTTTACTTACTACCCCTTTTAATATCTTTACATTTTCACTATTACACGTCTGAATTATCAAATCACGGCAACGAGATTGTATATCACCTCGCAAAACGTGATAACGATATTTTGTTATCCAAACGATATGAACACTCAAATTGCTTACTGTGTGAGAACTATTCCTATTTTCCATACAGCAAATATAGAAAATTTATAGAAACTAAAAGTAACCGCAATAAAATTGCGGGGTTTTAACCAATTACTGAAAAATAAAAAAAGTTGTTCATGTCGGATAAAATCCGTATATTTATCTGGTAATCAATCACATAAATAAAATGAACAACTTTATTACAAAGTACGAGAAAATTCTTGAGATATTAAAACAATTTGAGACAAAAAGTAATTTTCTGAATCAAATTCGTCGTCCACGTTTAACTGATATAGAATTAATTGCTGTTGATTTAACAGCCGAATCATTTAGTATTGATTCTGAACATCAGTTATTTAGAGAATTACCAAAGATCATTAGTTCAAAAATAGAACGTAGTGTATATAATCGTCGAAGACGAAAGTTATTTTTAGTAAAAGAGCGAATCCGAAAAGCGTTATCGGAACAATTAACCAGTTTAGAGAACTATTTCATTGTTGACAGTATGCCTTTGGAAGTTTGCAAGTTATCTCGTTCATTAAGAACTAAAATTTGCAAAGAAAATTATATAACAAGTCCATCCAAAGGATATTGTGCAAGTCAGAAGATGGATTTCTACGGTTATAAATTACACGCCGTATGTAGCTCAAATGGAGTGTTTTGTGATTTTGAACTCACTGCAGGTTCTGTACACGATATTCATTATTTGAAAAACATTAAAAGTAATTTTTCTTCTTGTGTTATGATAGGAGATAAAGGTTATTTAAGCGCTGAGTATCAATTGGATTTATTTACTTCAAGCAATATCCGATTAGAAGTACCAATGAGAGAGAATCAGCATAATTATAAAAAACAACCTTATCTGCTAAGAAAGACAAGAAAACGTATCGAAACGCTCTTCTCGCAATTATGCGACCAATTTATGATTCGTCGAAACTACGCTAAGTCTTTTGACGGTTATAAAACAAGAATATTATCGAAAATAACCTCTGTAACAGTTATTCAGATGATTAACAAACTATTAAATAGAAATATAAACAACTTAAAAACGCTTGTAGTCTAAATGCACTACGGGTTAAAAAAATAAAAGTTTAGAAGTTGGAAGGAAAGAAATTTATTTATCTTTTATATAAAAAAACATGCAATTCCCTGAAAAATTAAAATCATATAAAGGAACTATTTTCTTTGTGGTAGCGCTTTTGGCTGCTCACTTTTTTTGGAAATTTACCGTTATTGGCGACGAAAATGGAGATCAGGTTCAGTTTTTCGGACTTAATATTTCTCAGCCGTTTATTTTTATGTCGGCACACATTGCCAAAATAAGTGATGCTATTCTTAATTTCTTTGGTTTTAAAACCACACTTTATCCCGGAAATATCATTCGCTATGAAAATAACAATGGAGTATATGTTATTTGGGGCTGCACAGGAATAAAACAAACATTTATTTTTACCGTAATAATGATATTTGCAAGAGGAAGTTGGAAAAATAAATTGTGGTATATGCCTTTAGGATGGTTGTGTATTTATCTTTTCAATGTTTTTAGAATTGTAGTAATTACCGCTTTTATTAAAGATCATCCCGAATGGTTTACTTTTTTACACGAACATTTGTTCAAATATCTTTTTTATGTGATGATATTTTTTATTTGGGTGTATTGGGAAGAAAAAATTGCAGAGAAAGAAGAAAAACAGTAACTATATAATTTGTAATTGTATCCTACTTTATACAACACATTACATTAGCAATCAATAAAAAAGAAGCCGGAACTCTTAAAATCCGGCTTCTTCCATTTATAAAGAAATAATTATTACTAAAAAACGTTTTTTCTACAACTCTCCTATCCTTTCCGCATTCCCCTGCGAAATCTGTTCTTCTACAATAGCATCGAGCACAGCTACAGCCACCATATTTACAATATTGCGTACGGAACTTTCTACATCCAGAATATGTACGGGTTTATTTAATCCCATCTGAATAGGACCAATGGTTTCAGCTACTCCCATTTCAAGCATCATTTTTTGCACCATATTGGCAGAATTTAAATTCGGGAAAATCAAAGTGTTTACATTTTTACCCTGTAATTTTGAAAACGGGAATTTTCTGTCGCGTAACTTTGTATTTAGAGCAAAATTAACCTGCATTTCACCATCCACTACCATATCAGGATATTTTTCGTGAAGTGTTTCTACCACAGAATGCATCGCTGCGGGACTTCCTACTTTATCCGAACCGAAATTAGAATATGAAAGCAATGCCATTACAGGTTCGTGAGCAAAGAATTTTACGGTGTCATAAGTCAATTTAGCCACATCGGTAATGGTTTCAGGAGACGGATGACGATTGAATAAAGTATCGGCAAGAAAGAATGTACCTTTTTTGGTGTTCATAATGTGCATAGCAGCAATTGTATTTAATCCTTCACGAGCTCCGATTACTGTTTTTGCAGCTTGCACAGCATCTTCATATTTCGTAATTATTCCTGTAATAAGCGCATCCGCTTCGCCTGTTTCTACCATCATCATACCGAAATAATTTCGTTCGTACATTTTTTCGTACGCTTCTTCAAAAGTTAATCCTTCGCGTTCACGTTTTTCCGAAAGTAATTTTGCATATCGGATGCGGCGTTGTTCTTCTCTGTCGTGACGAAGATTTACAATTTCTATTCCTTTTAAATCGATGCCATTTTCAGCCGCAACATTCGCAAGTTTTTCTTCATTACCCAACAATATCGGATAACAAATTCCTTCTGAATAAGCCGCTTCAGCCGCTTTAAGCATATTTATATGCAATGATTCCGAGAAAACAACACGTTTTGGGTTTTCACGAGCTTCGTCATAAAAATGGCGTATCATCTTATTGTCATAACCCATTAAATCCCGCAAATGATCTTCATACTCATCCCAATCTTCTATTGTTTTTCTTGCCACTCCCGATTCTATTGCTGCTTTTGCCACTGCAGGAGCTACCGTAGTGAGAAGTCGTGGATCGAGCGGTTTAGGTACAATATATTCGCGCCCGAAACTTAGTTTTTTCAAATTATATGCTGCATTTACTACATCGGGAACAGCTTTTTTGGTTAATTCGGCAATAGCACGAACGGCAGCAACTTTCATTGCTTCATTGATACACGTTGCACGTACATCCAACGCTCCGCGGAAAATATAAGGAAATCCCAATACATTATTGATTTGATTAGGATGATCGGAACGTCCGGTAGCAAAAATAATATCAGGACGAGATTCCATTGCTTTTTCATAAGAAATTTCCGGATTGGGATTTGCGAGTGCAAAAACTATGGGGTTTTCATTCATACTTTGCACCATTTCCGAAGTAAGAACATCTGCCACAGATAATCCTAAAAACACATCGCTTCCCGCCACAGCTTCTGCTAATGTATGAATATCTCTATCGGTAGCAAAAGGTTTTTTACGTTCGTTTAAATCGGTACGTTTTGTATTAATAACTCCCTTGGAATCTACCATTACTATATTTTCCAATTTAGCTCCCAACAGCATATAAAGTTGTGTACACGAATTTGCCGCAGCGCCTGCTCCATTTACAACAATTTTTATATTTTCCATTTTTTTACCGTTCAGCTCCAGTGCATTAAGCAATCCTGCTGCAGAAATAATGGCAGTTCCGTGTTGGTCGTCATGCATAATAGGAATATCCAACTCCGCTTTCAAACGTTCTTCTATTTCGAAACATTCCGGAGCTTTAATATCTTCCAAATTTATACCTCCAAAAGTAGGTGAAATGGCTTTTACCACTTCAACAAATTTTGTGGGGTCTTTTTCATTTACCTCAATATCAAACACATCAATTCCTGCAAAAATTTTAAAAAGTAATCCTTTTCCTTCCATTACGGGTTTTCCTGCAACTGCACCAATATCGCCCAATCCCAAAACAGCCGTTCCATTGGAAATTACCGCCACCAAATTGCCTTTAGAAGTGTAATCGTACGCTTTTGTAATATCATCTTTTATCTCTAAACAGGGTTCTGCAACGCCCGGCGAATATGCCAAGGATAAATCTCGTTGAGAACTGGTGGGTTTGGTGGGAATTACTTCAATTTTACCCGGTTTTCCTTTAGAGTGATAGTTCAGTGCATCTTCTCTCGTTAGTTTCATTATTAAAATTATATTTTGTAAATATTAATTGATATTTTATTAAAAAATTTATACAAAAGTACTGTTTTCTCTTCAATTTGTAAACCAAAAACGAATTAAATTATACAATTAAATTAATTTAAACATGTTACACAAAAATTTATTGTATACGCATAGATTACTGGTGGTTAAGCGTTTTTGTATTGATTCTTCTTTTATAAAAAAGAGAATATTAGTTGAGTGAGAAAGGTTAATATATAACAATTAATACTTCTTCTACCGCGGAAGTAAAAATACCACCTTAACTCCCACTTGCAGAAAATTCAATTTATGAAATGAACCAAAAAAAGCAGCATTTACAAAACGGTTACCAATGCCGTAACCAATTTCACTATAAGATACAATGTAAGGGGTATAAAGCTGACTTAAATATACACGCTCGCTTAACATTCCCCGAGAAAGTTTGGGCAACAGAGTAAAAATAAAAAATGGCGTTTCATACATTATATGTGCCTGAGCATAAGAAGTGGATGCATTATAGACGCTATAAGGAAGAAGATTGAATACGCCTCCTATTCCATCTTTCCATGTTTCGGGAATGTTGTATCGGGCAAAATAAGTAAAATCGGTAAAATATTCTGTTTTTTGTCGCGCATAAAATCCGGTGCCTACGTGATATTGGAGAAATTGCAATAACCCGATAGGTATTTTATGGCTTATATCAAATTCGAATCTATCGTATTCAGAATTGCTTCCAAGCACATTATTAAAACAATGAGCATATTCCGCTTTGAAAGTAGGATAATTAGAATGTTCGTAAATTTTTTGATATCCTTCACGGCGGTAATATTGAGCGGGCGTCCAAGTGAATCGAATGGTAGGCACAAAATAATAACGTTTATCCAAAAGTTCATTTTCATCACCTTGCGATAAATAATTTAAATTTGTTTTTTTATTTGCCTGGCGAATATGATAATCAACTCCCGTTCTCACCTGAAAACCATTTACAATTTCAATATTATTGTAAAGACGATAATAATAATCCTTGTAATAATTTAAAAATACATCTTCAAATTTTAATCCTTTATTTCTCAAACTATCTTGTACTTCCAGTAAAAACAATGAACTAAATGCATTATTTCCTTTTCCGGCAGAAAACGAAACATTGCCAAATCTGCTTGTATTGTAATTAAACGCCATAGACATATCGGTAACCAAATCTCTATATTTAAATGCATAACCAAAAGATGTAGATACTTCCAAGCTTTTATGACGAATTAAATGTGTATCAAAAGAGAGCCGGAAACGATAGTTTAATCCGTCTTGTGTGGAATAACTTAAAAGCCAAGGGTTCAAGAATCCGCTGTAATGTATATCTGTTTTTTTATAATGATATTTCTTCTCTGAAATAATGCTTTGTGCTATTAATTGCATTCTTTTATGATTTGATGAAACGGAATCAGACGCTTCATTTGATTTAACCACTTCTTCCTGAGATTTCTCAATTTTTTCAAGCAACGCTTGTTCCTTATTGTATAATGCTGTTTTTCTCTTCTTATTCCAAAAATCTTTTTCACTTATAATCGGAACAGAATCTAAGCGTAATTTATATCTGTTACCAATATCGAATTTATTAGTTTTGGAAATATTTTCTTTTTCCTGAATATTTGTATAGTCAATTGATGCTAAATAACGATTTTGAATTTTATTACCCATAAAAAGATGTGTACGGTATATCTGAAATTCAACAGGAAGATATTTTTCCAATGAATTTTTTCCCATTTTTATATTGAAAGAGAAATCTACGAACAAATCGTTCCCAATTCCAAAAAAATCAGTTATTCGCCACGTTTCATCCTCTACTGTGAAACTTCCTTTCAGCAACTTTGAACTACTGTAAACGGGTAGAAACTGAATGGTATAATATGTTTTTCCATTTTCTGAAAAAGTATTTTGATAACGATATCTATAATATTTCCGTGTTTCAAAACGAATAGGCATTATAAAACTTCCATCATTAGTCGTTATATCGTACACATTGATATTCAGAAAATTAAATGGAAGCATCAAAATGTCTTTTTTAGAAGTTAATGTTCCGTTTATATTTTTCACCTCATACTCATAATTATTCGGATACTGAAAATGAACCGTGTTGAATGTTTCTATTACGGCTTCATTGTTTTTACGGTCGTAAAGTACAAAATCAGGAATAAGATAAGCGTATTTATAAAGAAAATTTTTCTTTAAAGTAAGAATATAAGTACGCATATATGTTTCTGCATCGTAATTTTCAATAAGTTTACTGGTTTTTTCGGCGGCATTCATAGCATTATAAACAATAGTGTCTGTTTTCGACCCGTCTTGTGCCGAAACAAACACACTCACACCACATAACAGTATAATTAGTAAACTCCGTTGCATAGCTTAATTGAGACACAAACATAATCATTTTTTTTTGCATAATAGTGTTAATTATAGAAGTATTAAAGTTATAAGCAAATATTTAGTTATTCTTACGGCTAAAAAATGTTGCCTGTTTTTTTATAACTACTATCAAAAAGTTATAATATTTATCTTTACTCTTAAATATCCAAGTGCATCTTAATACTAAATGCTTGTTTTTTTCTTCTTTTCACTGAAATTAGCATTTAAACCTCAGAATAAATAATTAAATTTGTGCTCAAATAAAAAAATAAAAAATTATGAATATGACTATAGTTGAAAGATTTCTGAAGTATGTAAGCTTTACTACTACTTCCGATGAAAACACCAACCTAACTCCAAGTACTCCGGGTCAAATGGTTTTTGCGCATTATTTAGTTGATGAACTTAAATCCATTGGTTTACAGGAAGTTGAATTAGACGAAAACGGTTATATAATGGCTACGCTTCCCGCAAATACCGATAAAAATGTTCCTACTATCGGTTTTGTTGCACATATGGATACCAGTCCCGATATGAGTGGAAAAAACGTAAAACCACGTATTGTTGAAAATTACGATGGTAAAAACATATTACTCAATGAAGAAAAAAATATTGTTTTTGAGACTGAAAAATATCCCGAAATTCTTCAATATAAAGGACAAGATATTATAGTTACCGATGGAACCACACTTCTTGGCGCTGATGATAAAGCCGGAATTGCCGAAATTGTAACTGCAATGGAATACTTAATTGCCCATCCTGAAATCAAACATGGAAAAATTCGGGTTGGTTTTACTCCCGACGAAGAAATCGGTCAAGGCGCCGATCATTTCGATGTACCGAAATTCAATGCCGAATGGGCTTACACAATGGACGGAGGACAAATTGGAGAATTGGAATTTGAAAATTTCAACGCTGCTTCGGCAAAAATTACAATAACAGGATTAAATGTACATCCCGGTTATGCAAAACATAAAATGAAAAATTCTATGCGCATCGCTATGCAGTTTGTAAATATGCTTCCGCGCAGTGAAACTCCTGAACACACCGAAGGTTACGAAGGTTTCTATCACCTAACAAACGTAGAAGGAACTGTGGAACAAACCAAACTCAGTTACATCATCCGCGACCACGACCGCGACCGCTTTGAACGTCGTAAAAAAGAAATGCAACATTTGGCTAACAAAATCAATGCTGAATTTGGTGAAGGCACAGCATTTATTGAATTAAAAGACCAATATTACAATATGCGTGAAAAGGTGGAACCAGTAATGCACATTGTTGATTTGGCATTTGAAGCAATGAAAGCTAACGAAGTTGAACCGTTAGTAAAACCAATCAGAGGTGGAACAGACGGAGCACGCTTATCTTTTGAAGGACTTCCCTGCCCCAATATCTTTGCCGGCGGACATAATTTTCACGGACGTTTTGAATACCTTCCTATCCCATCTATGGAAAAAGCAATGATGGTAATTGTGAAAATTGTTGAAATTTTAGAGAAAAAATCGTGAAATTTTAAAATTTTGTTATAATATATTAACCTTACATTCGTTTTATGTAAAAAAAAGTTTCTATATACTAACAATTAATTTTAAGATTATGAAAACAACAAAAGTTTTATCGGTTTTATTTGTCATTTTTATTCTTTACAACTGTTCCAAACCTGCATTAAAGACTGAATATGAATCTTATGCAACGGATAGCGTTGTATCTTCATCAGAATCTGACAAAAGTGGATTTGTATCATCGAGTGCGGCGGTAGAAAATAATAAAGACGCGGAACACAAATTTGTAAGAACGGCTGATTTAAAGTTCAAGGTAAAGAGCGTTCTTAAATCAACTTACAACATTGAGGATATTACGGTTCGCGAAGGCGGTTTTGTGACTTTAAGCAATTTGAACAGTCAAAAAAACGAGACTAAAACAACTGCCATAAGTTTTGATTCAACACTTGAAACCACATATTTTACCGTTTCAAATACGATGACTATTCGTATTCCGAACGTAAAATTAGATACGGTTCTAAAACAAATTGCCAATAATATAGAGTATCTTGATTTTAGAATAATTAAAGCCGACGATGTAAGATTGCAATTGCTCTCCAATGATTTAGCACAAAAACGCTCAGCGAAACACGAAGAAAGACTTACAAAAGCAATTGATAATCAAGGAAAAAAACTATACGAAACTTCTGATGCTGAAGAAAATTTGGTAAACGTTCAGGAACAAGCCGATAATGCTAAAGTTGCCAATCTTTCGCTTAATGATCAAATTAAATACAGTACGGTAAATATTGAAATTTATCAACGCGAAACGGTTAAAAGAGAGATTTACGCCAACGAAAAAAATATCAGCGAATATACTCCGGGATTTGGTTTTAAATTATGGGATGCCATAAAATACGGATGGAGCATTATTCAGTCTATCATTGTATTTTTTGTACAATTCTGGACATTATTCTTGTTATTTGGCATAGGATATTTTATTTATAAGAAAATTAAAATCAATAATAAAGAGAAAAATACAGAAAAATAGGTTTCTATTCTGATAAGCTTAGCGTTAACTATTCAACTAATCAACTAATCAACTATTTAACAAATCAACCAATTTAATGAAAACAACTCCATTTACAGATATTCACATAGCTTTAGGAGCAAAAATGCACGAATTTGCCGGTTATAATATGCCGATTGAATATAGCGGAATTAACGATGAACACATTACCGTACGTAACGGTGTAGGCGTATTTGACGTATCGCACATGGGCGAAATTTGGGTAAAAGGACCGAAAGCACTGGACTTTCTGCAAAAAATAACTTCGAACGATGTTTCGAAACTTAACATTGGACAAGCCCAATATTCTTGTTTTCCAAATGGTAAAGGCGGAATTGTGGACGATATTTTGGTTTATCATTTTGAACCCGAAAAATATATGTTGGTAGTAAATGCATCCAATGTGGAAAAAGATTGGAATTGGCTGGTGAAAAATAATACGGAAGGAGCAGAACTTGAAAACGCCTCGGATTGGATGGCTCAACTTGCGGTACAAGGACCAAAAGCTGTTGAAGTATTGCAAAAACTTACTTCCGTAAATCTTTCTGATATAGCTTATTATCATTTTTCGACTGGAGAATTTGCAGGAGTGAAAAACGTGATTTTATCTAATACAGGTTATACCGGAGCAGGTGGTTTTGAACTTTATTTTTATCCTGAAAACGGAAAACAAATTTGGGATGCTGTGTTTGAAGCCGGCAAAGAATTCGGCATTAAGCCTATCGGACTTGGCGCACGCGACACGTTACGACTGGAAAAAGGTTTTTGTCTTTACGGAAATGATATAGATGACACAACTTCGCCTATGGAAGCCGGTTTAGGTTGGATTACAAAGTTTGCCGATAATAAAAAGAATATGATTGACCGCGAACTGCTTGAAAAACAAAAAACCGAAGGAGTTTTACGTAAATTAGTTCGCTTTGAGTTAAAAGAACGCGGCATTCCCCGCCACGGATATGAAATTGTAAACGCAAACGATGAAGTTATCGGACAAGTTACATCAGGCACAATGCTTCCGGGAAGTAAAACGGGCATTGGAATGGGCTATGTAAATGCGCCTTATTTTAAAGGAGAAGAATCTGTTTTTGTGAAAATCCGCAATAAAAATTTCGAAGCGGAAATAGTAAAATAAGAAAACATACTGAGTTATATATAAAAAATCGTTATTCCACTTCTGAAATAACGATTTTTATTTTTTGAGCCTCTTGTCGGATTCGAACCAACGACCCCGAGATTACAAATCACGTGCTCTGGCCAGCTGAGCTAAAGAGGCAGGTGGGTAAGCTTGCTACATCGCACCGCTACAACCTTGGACCCTTGCTGCGGTCAAGCCCTGGGGGAGTTGAAAGGGAGCTGGTCGTGTAGGACTTACCCGGCACAAAAGTACTGCTTTTTAGCGACTTTACAAAACGCTTTCATACATTTGACCATTGATAATTAACTATTGACAATTATTTTTTTGACAATCAATTATTTAATACATTAATATTTTTTGTATTTTTGATAAAATTTCTTGCCTTTTATGAATCAAGCCACCAAAGAATTTATCGAAAAGAATGCCAACAAAGACGTAAAATCATTGGCATTGAAAAAAACATCTTCAAAAGACATTGATTTAGCGTTAGCTATCAGACAGATAGAGGGAATGCAAAAAGTGAAGAATAAAATTCCGACTTTCTTTCATTGCCCCACATTATTTTATCCTCCAAAATTATCGCTCGAACAATCGTCATCGGAAATTACGGCAAAATATAAATCTACGCATTGTAAAGGAACAAAAATAGTGGATTTAACTGGCGGATTTGGTATTGATTGCTTCTTTCTTTCGGGAAATTTTAATGAAAGTGTTTATATTGAAAAACAAAAAGAACTCTGCGATTTAGCGGAACATAATTTCAAACAACTTGGTAGTAAAAATATTAAAATAATAAACACAGCAGCAGAAGATTTTTTATTAACGGAATTTACCTCTGATTGGATTTATTTAGATCCTGCCCGGAGAAAAGAAAGCGGAGCAAAAGCCGTGCTTCTCTCAGATTGCGAACCAAACGTGGCAGAATTACAGGAAAAATTATTGGAAAAAGCCGAAAATGTGATGATAAAACTTTCGCCTATGTTTGATTTGAGTCAATTACAACGAGAGTTAAAAAACATACGGGAAATTCACATTATTGCTGTAGAAAATGAATGCAAAGAGATTTTAGTAATTTTAAAACGAAATTACAATGAAAGTATTCAAATAAAAAACGTTCATTTTCCTAAAAATAAATCACAGGAAGTTTTTGAATTTACCGAAGATGAAGAAAAAAAATGCGTCTCTAATTTTGCAAATGATGTTAAAAAATACCTGTACGAACCAAATGCGGCAATATTAAAATCAGGAGCATTTAAAATTATAGGGGAAAAACATTCTTTTTATAAATTACACATCAACAGCCATTTATACAATTCAGATGAATTAAAAAGAAATTTTCAAGGACGGATTTTTGAAGTGAAAGAGACACTGATTTTCAACAAGGAAAATATAAGAAAACTGAAAATTGAAAAGGCAAATATTTCTGTTCGAAATTTTCCACTTTCTGTTGATGAACTACGTAAAAAACTCAAAATAAAAGAGGGTGGCGACAAGTATATTTTTGCCACCACCCTTCAAAACGATAAAAAAGTGCTTCTCATCTGCACTAAAGTAAATCTATAGTTACTTTTTAGATATTATAATCCGGGTTGGATTTTACGACAAATTCTTTTACATCTTCCCCATTTAACGCGCGGAGTGCGCTTAATGCCAACGAACGCAACTCGTCTTCGCCGGGGTAAACATATACTGTTGCAAAAGGTTCAACACGAGTATTAATTTCTTTTACAATAAAATCGGAATAAGCAATACCTCCGGTAAGAATAACGCCATCAATTTGTCCTTTGAAAACAGCAAAAAGAGAGGTAATTTCTTTTGCTATCGTGTAACACATTGCCTGCAAAATGAGTTTGGCGTGTTCATCGCCTTCTTCTATCCTTTTTTCGAGTTCTTGAACGTTATTTGTACCGCAATGAGCGGTTAATCCGCCTTGTCCTGCCAATTTCTTAAGTAGTTCGGCTTGTGTATAATTCCCGCTGAAGCACATCCTTACTATTACACCCGCGTCCAATGTTCCCGAACGTTCCGGAGAAAATGGTCCATAACCATCCAATCCCTGATTTACATCTACTACCCTGCCCTTTTGATGCGCACCAACTGTAATTCCTCCGCCTAAATGTGCAATTACAATATTTAAATCTTCATATTTTTTCCCGATTTTTTCAGCGTGAAGACGTGCAATAGCTTTATGATTTAATGCATGGAACAGCGAAGTTCGCGGAATTTCAGGTAATCCGCTGATACGAGCCAAATCGCTCATTTCGTCTACCGCTACGGGATCTGCAATGTACGCCATACATTTTCCTGATTCTCCCGCCATTTTATACGCCAGAAAAGCTCCTAAATTGCTCGCGTGTTCTCCTTTCACCGCACGTCTCATTACGTCCATCATCGCCTCATTTACAGCGTAAACACCGGATTGCACCGGCGGCAACATTCCGCCTCTACCAATAACCGCCGAAAATTCTGAAACATCAATTCCTTCTTTTTTCAAAAAATTCATAATCAACTCATAACGATAGTCAAGCTGATCAATAACGCGTTTGAACTTACTCACTTCTTCTGTACTATGACGAATAGTATATGCAGCTTTTTGATTATCATCTTCAAAAACAGCAAATTTAGTGGAGGTAGAACCCGGATTGATAACTAAAATTTTAAACATAAAATAAAAATGATATTTTTTTGTCTGTTTGTTTTTCTTTTTCACATAAAACCACGCTAAATCCAAAAAAGCGTGGTTTTAATTATATTGCTCTCAATAAAAATTTATACTTTCTTTTCAGGATATTTTTTATTCATAAAATCAATCACTTCTTTGTTTTTATCTTTCACCATTTTAATAAGTGACGTTACTTTTTCTGAACTGATTTCTCCATTTTCCAGAGCCACTAAAATTTTTACCATTTCGTCTGCGCCAATTATTCTCATTAATGGGAGCAGTTTATGAGCAGTAGCTTTTATTTGCTGCCAATTATTTGCTTTTAACGAGTCTGAAAGTTCTTTTATCTTGATTTTATTTTCAGAAATAAATACATTTAAAATATCTTTTGCAGTTTCTTCGTCGTCTTCTACAAATTCTATCAGTGAATTTATTCCTTTGTGAGCTTCATCGGATTTTATTTCTACGTTTTTACAACTTATCGATTCACAAATTTTATCCAACAAAACATTGAACGGTACCGGTTTTGCGAGGAAACCTGTGAATCCTGCATTTTTGAACTTCTCCTCAGACACATCGGAACGGGCTGAAAGTGCAATTACCGGAACATTTTTGTGATATTCGGAGTTCATTTCCCGGATTTTACCAACCAGCTCAAAACCATTTATCTGCGGCATTTGAATATCGGTAAGGATAATATCAAATTTTTTATCCTTCAATAATGCGAGCGCCTCTTTTGAATCATCGCAAATTGTAACCTCTGCACCTTCGCGTTGAAGAAGTTTTTCAAAAACATTCAACATCACCAAATCATCATCGATAAAGAGTATTTTCGCGTCCATTTTTCCTGATGACGATTTTTCGTGCTCTTCTTTTTTACCTTTTGATAATTCTTCTACCGACATTAATAAAGGTTTCAACGGAATTGAAACAATAAATTCGCTTCCTTTTTCATATTCCGATTCCACATTTATGTCGCCGCCAAGTAATTTGACTAATTTATACGTAATAGCTAAACCTAAGCCGTAACCTTCAATCCGGGTTTTGTCTTCGGTGCTTCCAACACGTTCAAATTCATCAAAAATCTTCTTTTTATCTTCGGGTTTAATTCCTACTCCCGAATCTTTTACGGATACTTGCAGAATATTATTTTCGGTAATTAAAGACGAAATATTTATACTTCCGGATTTTGTAAATTTTATAGCGTTGGAAATAAGATTGTTCACCACCTGTTTTATTGTAAACGGGTCGCTTTCAAATACTTTTTGTTTGTTAATCGTATTTTGTGAAGTGTAAATTAATCTGTTATTAATAACCGGAATGAAACTTTGATAAACATCTTGCATAAGCTGATAAGGAGAAAACGGCATTTTTGTAATTTCAGATTTTCCCTGCTCCAATTTATGATAATCCATCAATTTATTTACCAATTCCAAAATATGCTCTGATGAGCTTTTCATATTAATCAAGTGTTCTTTTTCAGCCGGCGGCATTTTTTCTCGCGAGAGTAACTCCATATGTCCTATAATAGAGCTTAACGGCGATTTTATATCGTGTGAAATCATCAACAATAATCTTTCACGGCTTTTCATCAAATCTTCAGCGTGTTTTTTGCTTTGTTCCAATTTATTTCTGTAAATCTGACTTTTATTTATAAGCCCTAATGTTAACGCTAAGAAAATGATAACCGTAAATAAAGATGCCCAAGCAATAAGCGACATTATACGCGACGACTTGTTTACAGCTTTATCTCTATCGATTAATAAATTATTGACATATTTCCGTTCTTTATTTTCTAATCCGTACAAAATCTGATGAATTTGGTTTGTTAACGATTCATCATAATACAACATTGCATTCTGCCTTGTTGCTAACTGATTCAGATAAACGGCTTTTTTTCTGTTGCTTTTATTGTTGATGGTATTAATAAATTGCACAATGGTATCGGTAAGTAATTGTGCCGGCTTTTTAAAGGTTGTATCCTTCAGTTCTTCGGTCTGTTTTGACACAATTTTGGTTGAATCTTCACCGGGCCCAAACACATCCTTTAGCCGAGAGAGAAATCCCTTCTTTTTCTTCACAAAAAATGAGGAATCGGTTTTTTGTTTACTAAAATTGGTCTCAAAAATATTGTATAAACTATTTACATCATTTTTAGATAACACTGTAGTTAGAATTTGTTTGGAATAAGGCAGTTTTTTGATCGCTTCCAACAACTCTATCATATTTTTGAGATTATTCTCTTTCTCTTCCAACAAATTATTTACAGTGTCTAAACTATTGTGTAGAGATTTATCATTTGACAATCGGTAGAGTGAATCAAGATAAAAGTGAACTTTTTGATTTACAGAAGTGTAAGAGGAATCTAAATAATGAGTATCAAAATTTTCGGAAAGCATAATTTTTCTCACACTTTCCGCCTCGTACATAGAAACAAGCGCATTGCTAATTAAATTAAGCTGTTTACGCTCGGCAAACGGCTGATTTTGATTGGAGAATTTAAGTAATTCCTGATATATTTGATATCCTCCAAAAACAGCCAGAAGAAACAATAAAATATAACCTACTAAAACGATGATTTTAACGTTTTGCAGAAAACCGATTTTTTTCATCTGTTTGTTTTTTTAGTTTTTATAATAATGATGTTTTTCTGTTGGTATATTAAGGCACCTCCGATGATTAAGACTGTATTTTTAATGAGTATCGTCATCACGCAGGTTTCATAACACTATTTTATAAAGTTTTATTTTATTATGAAGTATTTTCGTGTCCATATCCAATATATCAGCTGCTTTAGTTAAATTATTACGTGATAATTTTAAAGCGTTTTCTATTCTCTCTTTTTCCTCTTTATCAACAACCACATGCATTCCTGTTTGAGTTTCTTTAAAATGTTGAGGAATAATCTCTGCTGAAATATAATCGCCTGTGGCAATAAGAGTTAACCTGTTTATGATATTCTTTAACTCCCTGATATTTCCGGGCCATTCATATTGAGTCAGGATTTCAAGCGCTTCCGGTGTGAAATCCAATACATTTTTATTCAGGAAAGCGTTGGCTTCTTTTAAAAAATGATGTAAAAAAGCAGGAATATCTTCTTTGCTTTCTCTCAACGAAGGCACATTTATTATAAATTCACTAATGCGATGATATAAATCGCTGCGGAAATAACCGTTATTCACGGCAAATTCAATATCTTCGTTTGTAGCGGCAATAATTCTCACATCAATATCAATTTCTTTTTCAGAGCCAACAGGCTTTATTTTCTTTTCCTGCAAAGCACGCAAAAGTTGCGTTTGAATATCGATGGAAAGATTGCCTATTTCATCTAAAAAAAGCGTTCCTTTATCGGCGCTTAAAAAATATCCTGTTTTATTCCCTATCGCACCTGTAAATGCACCTTTCACGTGTCCGAAGAAATCACTCGCCGCCAATTCTTTTGAAATCACTCCACAATCCACTGCCACAAAAGGTCCTTCGGCACGTTCGCTTTTTTGATGGATAAAACGCGCCACGTGTTCTTTACCAACTCCACTTTCTCCCTCAATCAACACAGCTAATTTGGTAGGAGCAACCAAATCTATAAACTCATACAGTTTTTTGTAAATAGCCGACGAACCTTTGACAATATTCTCATCATTTACACCTGTACCGCTTGTTGCGCCTGTCTGAGTATTGTTTTTAGCTTCTTTTGGCTCAAAAGCTTCATTTATTTTAATGAAAAGTTCTTCGGGATTAAAAGGTTTTGGAATATAATCATAAGCGCCTAATTTCATTGCCATCACAGCCGATTGAATATCAGCATAACCCGTCATCATAATAACTACTACGTGTGGATGCTGTTTTTTTATCCATTCCAAAATAGAAATTCCGTTTTCTCCGGGTAAGCGTAAATCACAGATAATTAAATCGGGCACATTTTCTCCGATTTTCTTTCTTACTTCTGAACCATTTACTGCCGTATCTACCTCAAATTTTCTTCTAACAAACCACGCTTTCAATATTCGGCTAAAGGTAAGATCGTCCTCAATAATTAATATAGATTTCATTATCAAAAAAAGTTAGGTTTTTAGAATATCCTAAAAATAATTAACGTTCAAAATTAACTATTTTTTTATTATTCTAAAAATTTCTATGTATGCAAATTGTATTTATTCTAAAAAACATCGTTTTAGATATATCCTGTTTCATTTTTATGAAAGATCTTTTGAAAAAAATGGATGAATTAGGAAATGAAGTTACTGAAATCCAATAGCCAAAATAACCGGATTTGTTTATTTTTGTATATAAGTTAACACATAGACCCTTATAGTTTTTAATCCAAACGCATAACGGATTAATTAATATTATCGGTTTAATTGACAGCCCGAACAATTTTAATATATAGTTGTTAATGTTTTTGATGAAAATTTACATTTTTTTCAGAAGAAATTAGACAAAATATCCCTATTTTTGATTTCTAACTTTTGGATTTTTAACCCGCCTGCTTCCGTCAGGTTTTTAATTTTAATAATAATATGGTTTTTGATATCGAAATGATTCGCAAGGTGTACGATGCTCTACCTGAAAAAATAAAAAGAGCCAAAGATGAATTACAGCGTCCGCTCACTCTCACAGAAAAAATACTTTTCGCACATTTGGCGCCCGGAGTTAAAATTCAAGATTACGAGCGTGCTGCAGATTATGTTGATTTTGCACCGGATAGAGTCGCTATGCAAGACGCTACGGCTCAAATGGCGTTACTACAGTTAATGAATTCGGGAAGAACCAGCGTGGCAGTTCCATCCACTGTGCATTGCGACCATTTGATACAAGCATACGTAGGTGCGGAAACCGATTTACATACCGCCAATATTTCCAACAATGAAGTGTATGGATTCTTAAAAGATGTTTCTAATAAATATGGCATTGGTTTTTGGAAACCGGGAGCCGGAATCATTCACCAAGTGGTATTGGAAAATTATGCTTTTCCGGGCGGAATGATGGTGGGAACCGATTCTCACACACCCAACGCGGGAGGTTTGGGAATGATTGCCATTGGCGTTGGCGGAGCCGATGCGGTGGATGTAATGGCAGGAATGCCGTGGGAACTTAAAATGCCGAAACTCATCGGAGTAAAATTGACCGGAAAACTCAACGGATGGGCGTCGCCAAAAGATGTAATATTAAAATTGGCGGGAATTTTGACAGTAAAAGGCGGTACAAACGCTATCATTGAATATTTTGGAGAAGGAACTTCCACCCTTTCGGCAACGGGAAAAGCTACAATATGCAATATGGGCGCTGAAGTAGGCGCAACAACTTCTATTTTTCCGTTCGATGAAAAATCTGCCGCCTATTTGGAAGAAACCGGAAGAAAAGACGTAGCTGACGAAGCAAGAAAAATTATCGATTATTTACAGCCCGATGCTGAAGTTGTACAACATTCCGAATTATATTATGACCGCGTTATTGAAATAAATCTTTCGGAATTGGAACCTTACATTAACGGACCTTTTACGCCCGACGCCGCTTATCCTATTTCTGAATTCGCCAAAACAGTAATAGAAAAAGGATTTCCGCAAAAGATGGAAGTGGGTTTAATTGGTTCTTGCACCAATTCATCTTACGAGGATTTAACGCGGGCTGTTTCTGTAGTAAAAAAAGCAAAAGAAGACGGCTTAAGTGTAAAAGCGCAATTTATCATTAATCCTGGTTCCGAACAGGTACGCTACACGGCAGAACGTGATGGAATTTTAGGGGAATTTGAAAGTGTCGGCGCCACTATTATGGCAAATGCTTGCGGACCGTGTATCGGTCAGTGGAAACGCGATGAAGAAGCGACAGTACGTCCTAATTCCATTGTTACTTCGTTCAACAGAAACTTTGCAAAACGCAATGACGGAAATCCAAATACACATGCCTTTGTAGCTTCTCCCGAATTGGTTGCCGCACTTACCATTGCGGGAGATCTTACTTTCAACCCCATAACAGACACATTGGTTAACGACAAANGCGAAAANATAAAATTAGCNGAACCTGNAGGTTATGAAATGCCTCCAAAAGGATATGAAGTAAAAGATGCGGGATATTTAGCCCCATCGGAAGATGGAAATGNNNTTACCATTGAAATTGCAGAAAACTCTCAACGTCTGCAAAAATTGGAACCTTTTNAACCTTGGGACGGNAAAGATTTGGANCANNTGTCATTACTCATAAAAGTNAAAGGAAAATGNACTACCGACCATATTTCAATGGCNGGNTCNTGGCTTCGTTTCCGTGGACANNTGGACAATATTTCCGATAATATGTTGATTGGAGCAGTAAATGCCTTTAATGATAAAACAAATAGCGTGCTCAATCCTGAAACAGGCGAATANGAAACAGTTCCGGCATTGGCAAGGAAATTNAAAAAGCAAGGAATAGGNTCTGTNGTAGTTGCCGAAGAAAACTATGGAGAAGGTTCGAGCCGTGAACATGCNGCTATGGAACCCCGCCATTTAAACGTAAAAGTGATTCTGGTAAAATCGTTTGCGCGTATTCACGAAACAAACCTGAAAAAACAAGGAATGCTCGCGTTGACTTTTGTGGATAAAAACGATTACGATAAAGTGCGGGAAGACGATAAAATAAGTATCATCGGCTTAACCGAATTCGCTCCCGAAAAAAATCTGAAAGTAATTTTGCATCACACAGACGAAACTACGGATGTTTTTGAGGCTGCCCATACATACAATGCACAACAAATTGAATGGTTTAAGGCAGGAAGCGCATTAAACTCTATGAAAAAATAATTTCAATTTATTTACAATACTTATATAGAGATAATTACAAAGAATAATTATCTCTATTTTTTGTGTAAGTTTTTACTTTTTACTGATTTTATTTTGTATTTTTGCACGCTGATAAACAATATTTTTTCACATCAATTTATGAAATTATTCCGCCGTTATCGACTCTACTCCGTTGAAAANCTGACACTTGTTTATATTTTNATTACTTTCATTATCGGTTCCTANCTTTTTCTTGCAAATCATTATCCCATATCACATTTATTGTATTTAAGATTNTTTATTTCGGTTTTAATCTTGGGATTGGTTTATCTTACTTCAATAACGCGAAATAAATTCACGGTTTTTCTACGTTTTGTNCTGATAGGAAGTTTGCTCGTTTATTGGTATCCTGAAACATTTGAATTTAACCGTTATTTTTCAAATCACGACAATTTGATTGCACTTTGGGAACAAAAAATATTCGGATTTCAACCGGCGTCCGTTTTCAGTAAAAAATACCCTCAAAAAATCATTTCTGAATTAATGAATCTGGGGTATTTTTCCTACTTTCCACTTATAATTTTTACCAGCGCTTATTTTTATTTTTTTGACAAGAAGTTTTTTCATCCCTTCTTCTTTATTTTAATGTTCGGCTTTTTCCTTTATTACCTGATATTTATTCTGTTCCCTACAACAGGACCGCAATACTACTTTGCTGTAATAGGAGAAAAAAATATTTTATCCGGAATTTTTCCACCTATCGGCGATTTTTTCAGAACTCACAATATAGAACCGTTAAAAGAACCCGGCGGCTTTTTTGATTCCCTCGTAAATTTAGTGCAAAGCATCGGAGAGCGTCCTACGGCAGCGTTTCCAAGTTCACATGTAGGAATTTCAACACTTACAATGTTTATGATTGTACGTCATAAAAAGCGATTGTTATTTTTTATTATACTGCCTTTATATATTTTACTTGTGGCTGCCACCGTCTATATTCAAGCACATTATGTTGTGGATGTGATAGCAGGATTTGCTTCCGCTTTTTTGTTCTATTATTTGGGAAAATATTGTTTTAAAATCTTATCCTGAAAAGCGGTTTTGATGCACTCTGATAAAATTTTATTGTTGTCCGGTAAAAAACTCGCTTTGAACATAATCAATAGTTTGTTTATTAACTCAATATAATTGTATCGCCCTTACAGGGCTTATTTTTCTTTTTGTATATTTTACTATTAGCATATCAGTGCTACGCACCTAAGAAAATAAGCCACAGCGTGGTGGAGTGTTAATAATAGAACGATACTTAAAATAGGAAGCTACATCGTAGCGAAACATAAAATTTTACCATACAATACTACAAAATTTTCTTTTTTCTTTATCTGAAAATAATTTCTACCTTTGCAGCTCTTATAAATTGATTTAGGTATATGAATGTAATGACATTATATTGGATTATTTTTATTGCTACGTTTGTAGTGGTATTTTTTATTGATTTGTATGTAACCGACCACCGAAAAGGACCGGTAAAAGTAAAAACCGCTTTACGCTGGACTGCCTTATGGATTTCCATCGCTATGCTTTTTGGCGCTTCGCTTTTCTTTTTCTTTCCGCAAAACGAATTCAGCGCTATCAATACGCGCCAGGTAATGGGAATAAAATTTATAGCCGGTTATTTAACAGAATATTCCCTTTCGGTAGATAACTTATTTGTTTTTATTATGATTTTTTCGTTGATGGGAGTAAGCGAAAAAAATCAACCCAAGTTACTTCATTTAGGAATTTTACTCTCCATTGTGTTACGTATTTTATTTATTTTGGTAGGAATGGAATTGGTAGAAAAATTCCACTGGATAATTTACGTATTCGGAGTAATTTTAGTTTGGACAGCATATAAAATGGCTTTTACCGCCGATGATGAACAAATAGATCCAAAAAACAATTTCCTTTATAAAACAGCCTCTAAACTTTTTCCGGTAGATCACGATGAGCATAGCTCTCATTTTTTTACGAAAAAGAATGGAAAAATATATATTACTACTTTATTTCTGGTATTTCTTGTAATTGGTTCTACCGATGTGCTTTTTGCCATCGACTCCATACCTGCCATTATAGGTGTAATTAAAGAAGGAATGTCGAATGTGCTTACTTTAGAAGAAGAAAACTTTATNGCCATTACTTCCAATACCTTTGCAGTGATGGGTCTTATTTCCCTCTTTTTTGCNCTGAAAGGCATTATGGGCATGTTCCGCTTTTTGAAACACGGAGTAAGTTTTATTTTGTTTTTTATCGGAGCAAAAATGCTTTTAAGTTATTTTAAGCCGGTAGAAGAATTCTTTGCATCACATTCNTGGGTTTCATTGGCGGTTATTATCGGAACATTAACGCTTTCCATTCTGCTTTCCATTATNATTTCTGAAGAAAAAGAAATTGAAGAATTAAAGGAAGAATTGGAAGATATTAAAGACGATGGAGAGTTGAACAAAAGCAATAAATCGTAAACTTTACCTGTATTTATCTTTCATTCAACAGCGTTACGGTATGACAAGCTACGACGCNTGCTGTTTCCGTTCGTAAACGGCTTTCGCCCAACGAAACAGGCAAGTAATTGCTTTTCAACGCCTTTTCNACCTCTTCCGGGCTAAAATCACCTTCCGGACCAATTAAGATTATTACATCGGAAGACTCTGTATAAAGTGATTGAAGCGTTTTCTTATCCTCCTCATAACAATGGGCAATAAATTTCTGCGTAGCGTCATTGTTTTTCAAAAACTCATTAAAACTGCAAAGTGGATTTAATATAGGAAAATACGCTTTAAGCGATTGTTTGGATGCNGAAACAATGATTTTTTCCAACCTTTCGGGTTTTATTATTTTTCGTTCGGAAAATTGGCAAAGCAAGGGAGTGATTTCATCAATGCCTATTTCGGTCGCTTTTTCCAAAAACCATTCAAAACGTTCGATATTTTTAGTGGGTGCAATGGCAATATGTAATTTATAATTACGTTTTCCGTACTCCAAAATGGTTTCTTTTATTTCAAATTCACAACGCTTTGGATGTGGATTTGTAATCTCAGCCGTGTACCAACCTCCTATTCCATCCACCAATACTATTTCATCACCCGATTTCAACCGCAAAACCTTAACGGCATGCTGCGATTCTTCTTCGGGAAGAATATTTTCTGTCGCAATATTTGGAACGTAAAAAAGATGCACGTTTTTTAGCTGGTTAAATATTATCTAAATTATTTTGTTATATATAACTTATTTTTAANTATTTACATTCAATCCCCCTAATCCTCTTTTNNTTTNNNANGGGGAATTGAAAATTGTAATATACAGGAGATTCTAATAAATATTAAGACCAGTTTCCCCCTTAGAAAAGGGGGTTAGGGGGATTGAAAAACGCNTGTAATTTAATCAACATATCANTTNATTAAANATCANTCCATATTCTCCACGCCGCTTTGGCTTGNCCTGTGAGCATTTCTTCACCGTTTAATGTTTNCGCTCCTTTCTCTTTTCCCTTTTTCAAAAAAAGTGTTTCTGCCGGATTATACACAGCATCAAAAAGCAAATGTTTTGAAGTAAGAAACGGATAAGGAATATCAGGACAGTTATCTACATTGGGGAACGTTCCGACTGGCGAACCATTCACAATCACCAAATTATCGTCCAAAACCTGTTTATTTAACTCGCTGTATGAAATTATCTTTGTATTTTGCTTACCGCTCAACGATTTATTTTCACTGTTTCGTGAAACATATATCACTTCCAGCCCCAGTTTACGCAGTCCATAAGCCATTGCTTTGGCAGCTCCGCCCGTTCCAAGTATCAACGCCTTTTTATGATATTCTTTTAATCGAGGACGAATGGATTCCATAAAACCAATCACATCGGTATTGTATCCTTTCAAAACAGTTTTATTCCCGGCGCGGATAAAGTGTATTACGTTTACCGCTCCAATTTCAGCAGCAGTTTCGTCCAACTCATCCAAATACGGAATAACACTTTGTTTATAAGGAATAGTTACATTCAGCCCGGTTAAAGTTACAGATTCAATTAGGTTTGTAAATTGTTTTATATCAGAAAGTTCATACAACTCATATTTCGCATCAATTCTTTCTTTTTCAAACTTTTCAGTAAAGTATTTTTTTGAAAAAGAGTGTCCCAAAGGATAACCGATTAATCCAAAATTTCTCATTGATTGTCAGTTTTTTTTCTTTTTATAAAAAATTTCAACGCATAATATACTACAGCCAATCCCACTAAAACAACTATTATGATACTGAATTCATGGCTGTATTTATTGATTAAATCAGCTTGTCCGTGAGCAAAATAACCCATCAACGCCAAACAAACATTCCAAATAAACGCTCCTAACACGGTAAAGAGCGCAAAAGCGCCGTAATTCATCCTTGCCAAACCGGCAGGAATAGAAATTAAATGTCGGATTCCGGGGATTAAACGCCCGATAAACGTGGAAATTTTCCCCTTGTTATTGAAGTACGTTTCACTTTTCCGGATTTTTTCTTCGCTTAACAAAAACAGTTTCCCTACTTTACTCTCGGCGAATTTATACACAAGCGGTCTGCCGAGGAAAAAAGCGAGAAAATAGTTAAAAGTGGCTCCCAGTAAAGCTCCCAACGTTCCGAAAAAAATAATCAAAACAATATTCAATTTACTATCGGGTTCGCTGGCAATGTAAGCGGCAGGAGGAATCACAATTTCGGAAGGAAGCGGCACAAACGAACTTTCAATCGCCATCAGCAACGTAATGGTGCCGTAGTTCATATTGTTTTTATACCAATGTTCTATTTTTTGAAAAAGTGTTCGGGTAGAATCCGGTTGTTGTGAAACCGCCGTTTGTGCTGAAATGTGAGGAATAGCCAGTAAAAATACGGCAGATAAAATTAATATTGTTTTTTTCATTGATATTCGTGTGTTCGTGTATGTTGTATTACTGCTTACTGCTTACTGCTTACTGCTTACTGCTTACTGCTCACTGCTCACTGCTCACTGCTCACTGCTGACTTATCGTCGCGTCCGGACAAAATTCCTGAAACAGTTTGATTGCATCCAGATTTTTTTGCACTGCCAAACGGAAATATTTCTCCATATTTGGTTGATCGTTTTTATAATAATACGCTACCGCCATAAAAAGTTCAATCATCTCCAAATTTGCGTCAAAACTATATGCCAATTCATAATATTTCAGTGCACGATCGAAATCGGAGTTATCCATATAAATGCTGGCAACCGCCATTAAGGTATCGGGCTGCGAAGGATCCAAAGCAAGCGATTTAAGATAAGCCGTCAACGCTTCATCAATATTATTTAGTCCTATTTGAGTTTCGGCATAATATACCCAAACATCGGCAGCTTTATCGTTTAATTCGAGCGCCGATTGAATATAACTTAAACTTTCAGTGTATTCTTCCAACTCCAAACAGCAAATAGCTGCGCCTACAAGCGCGTCGTAATTATTGGGCATTTCTTCCAGCGATAATTTGTAGTATTGCAGCGATTTGGGAAAGTTCTCCAATTTCTCGTAACATTCGCCGATAAAAGTCATTACCGACCATTTTTCGGAGTTAAACGTGAGATATTCCAAATAAGCCTCTATGGCTTCTGCGTAACGGTTGAGTTGATAAAGCACGTGTCCTTTTTGCATCAGCGAAATAGAATCGGAATCGTTTATCACCAATGCATAATCGTACGCTTCGAGCGCTTTTTCGTACTGAGTACGGTTAAAATGTACCTGTCCCAAATTAAACCACGCTTCCCCCATATAAGGGTCGATGTCGATAATTTTGGTATAAGTTTCGATAGCCGCCTCATAATTGGAAAGCTGCTCAAAACAAAATGCTTTCTCAAAAAGTATATCGATGTTTTTATTGTCAAATTCTTCCCCTTTTTTAAGTAAATCGAGCGCGTAATCAAACGAGCCGTCCGTCATAAAAATAAGCGCTAAATCCAAACACATCCATTCCTTATCGTCCTCTTCTTCTTCCACCATATTCAACGCCGTTTCATACGCTTCGCGTTCTTTTCCCAGTTTTATAAGCGTCTCCATTTTAAGGAAACGCACTTCAGGGTCGGTATTTTCAACCAAATTCTTTAATATACGGTTTGCTTTTTGCGCGTTTCCGGTAGCAAGATAGATTTTTGCCCGCTTTAAATCCAACAAACCGCTGTCGGGATGAAGTTTTTTACCAAACTCCAATGCTTTAAGCGATTCAGTGGTTTTACCGCGCATCAAATAATAATCCACAATACGACCCATTTCTTCCACATCAAAATAACCCGCAGACGCACCCGAAAGATAATTCTCATACCGCTTTACCAATTCAGTGTGCTCATCGTCAAACAAATAAGAATGTTTTTTTGCCATCGAAAAAAATGATTTTTTGCAAAAATAGTGATTTTAAAGCGGTAAACGAAACAATGCGAAGGAAAAGTTATTAACAGAGTCTCCCTAAAGTATGAAATTTTTGAATGAGGTATTCCTATATTGGTTAAGGAGTTTTAATTCTTATAAATACCGGGAGTTAAGTGAGTGAATGTGAATTTTTTATTTTTTAACGGACACCATTCTAATAAATATGTTTTGAATACTGCCCTGCCCCCTGAAGGGGAGCTTGTCCTACTGAAACAAGTATCTACTTGTGCCTTGTTATGTTAAGAACAAAATATTTTCTCTTGCTCTAACGAGCAATGGCACAAACTAATGTCCGCGCCAGCTAGGCTTAAACCGTAAATACTCCGGCAAATTTAATAAATTATATTAATGATAATAATAAACGGTCCTAATTTGTAAACGGAATGCAATTCCTTATAATACAAATAGCCGGGATGACATATCCCAGCTACCGGCATATTTATTTTGCATATCCGTTAGGACGGGGTAACATTCATTAAGGAAGTTGTAAAAAATGAAAGAAACTTTAATTCTTAACCCAGATGAAAACTAAGTTTTTGAAAGCTTTTCTTGTCTAAAACGCCCCAAAAAGTTAAGGAAATTAAGAACTAAAAATCTTCCGACCACGTATGATTACAAATCCGCGCAAGTGGGTCTAATCTTCTATAATAGGCTTTAATTCATTTAAGATAATTCTTGACCACTCCTCTCTGTACTTTTGATATTTAGGGTCAGGCACGTAGGTACCAGGGCTGTCTTCATTCTCAAAGTAGAATTTATACTTATTATCAAAATAAATAACGGTATTAAAAGCATCTTGGGGAGGAATAAATTTTAATCCATATTCTGTTTCTCTTACGCCTGTTAAATAAAAATTATTATACGAAAAAATAGAATCATTTTCTATTGTGCCTTTGACAATTATTTTACTTTTATTTATTTTCCAGTAAACAACAAGATTACTTGATTTAATTAGTAAAATACTCGTAAAACCTAAAGTTTCAAAAGAAGGCTGATATATAAGAACTCTACATTTATTTTTTTTATTACTCTTGTAAAGTTGATTGATAGTACATTGGTCTCCAAACCCTAATACTTGAGCATATTTCTGAGAATAGGACAGAGATATGCAAAATAACAAGATAGAAAGAATACATATATTTTTCATAAATTTATCAATTTAAAAATCTAATATTTTCCACCGATGTGCAGTTTTGGCATTTGGTAGGTATTTATATATAACACCACGGCTATCCTGAGTTATATGTGTCCAATCATTATGTGTCTCAACAGCAGAGGGTTTTCCGTTGCTCAGATTTCCATATGTTATTTTCTTCTTTGGTGCTACCTGACTATAATTTACAATGTGATTAGCAGGGGCGGTTAGAATAATCATATCTCCAGGTTGTACATCAGTTTTATTAATTGTAAAAGTGTTTGTAGAGATGTCCCGAGCTTGGACATTTGGAAGCACTCCATCAACCCTATTTCCATCATCATTTTTATATCCATTTTTGTATTCACTTACACTGTTGTAGTTATCTGAATTTGAATCAAAAGTATCGCCATTCGCATTAGATATTTGTAAAGCTAATCCATTTTCACTTGCATAATCTATTAATACACTTAGTGACAAATCAGCACAATCAATATCTTGTCCTTCATATTCTTTTAACTTTTGTTCTGAATAGGTTGCGAAATTTTTAACATCTGATTCATTCCAATCTCTTTTTACAGACCATGCACTATCCCCTCTAATATCAACATTTAAAATAGGATTATTCGCTGCAAAAACATAAGGTGATTGCCAAGGATATTTTTCGCAAAATCTGTCAATACTTGTAAATCTATCAGTTGCGTGATATAATCCACGGTTTCCTAAATCTGTTTCATCCAAGCCGTGCGCCTCTACAAACTCTTTACCGTTATATTTTTTGTTTTGTACGTCCTGTCCAGTGCTTTCCGCCCAAGGTAAACCGCTGGGGTAATACTGGGTGCGTTGGATAGTTTGCCCTGTATTGGCACACCATACTTCACGGTTATTGCCTAAGTGGTCTTTTCTAAAATAATGGTACTTCGTAATATTATTACTTGTTGTAACATATCCCTCCGGATTATAGTATTATCAATCATTTATTTTTATATTTTATTTCTCCTATCTTAATTAAGAAAATCCAACAAAAAAAACCAAAAATACTTGGTGAAATTAGATTATTTATTCTAATTTCAATCGTATTTGAACTTGATCTTATTAATTCTTCTAAAATATATCCTCCAAATGAAGATAGACATAAAATTACCAAATATGATAAATAATATATAAGTTTTCTCATTTGTCTTGATCTTTAAGTTTTTTTACTTCCTTATTATGTTGTGTATTAGCCTTTGTTTGGTCAAAGATTCCTTTATACATATTAAATAAAAACTGAGTAATGATGACCATCCCATTCACTTTAGGAACTTGTTTAGTTACAACACCTTCAATGGCTACTCCATATATTATGCCATCACTTCCTTTTTCAAGTAATAGTTTCATATCGTCTTCATAGATAGCTCTATCTACAAAATTTGCCTGATTAGGAATATATACACCCGCTGATGTTTTCCCACCTAATGCTGCAACATCAACCATTTCTCCTGTTAATTTCACCCAATGATTATTATGTAATTGGTACGTGTTTCCATTAACAACAACTTTTTCTCCATTACAATAGCCATAGGTTGAGGGTAATTTATCTCTTTTCTCAGTTTTTTTGTTTGATGTTTTATCATTCCTCCGTTCGGCGTAGTCTCCAGACTACGTCGTGTTAAAAATAATGCTCCTGCATTATACAAAGCAGAGCTTTGTTTTTAGCTTGACGTAGCTACAAGCTACGCCAAACATTGTAACCGCTAACTGACACACTAAGATGAACGAGGGGACGCAAGAATGATATGCTTGTATTTCGGACGTGTGAAAACCCGCCTGCGTCGGGCAGGTATCTCTACCCAATCTACAACAGTATCTGTAACAAAATAAACTTCTCCTAATATGCGGTTTTGAATGTTCATTTTGCAAATGTAATTTTTTTAATTGAATTATTTAAATATCGGAATACAATTCCTCATAATACAATTGGGTGTGATTACCGCTCGAACTTGTTCGCTTGGCTTGCCAAGAAATCACACCCAACAAGCTCATTTATTCTGCATATCCGTGTGGACGAGATTAAAAAGAAAATCCCAGCTACAAGTACATATCCGTTAATACGGAACTTTACATTGAAAATGTTAAGAATATTTTGTTCTAATTGAACAAG
This sequence comes from uncultured Paludibacter sp., assembly GCA_900498215.1. Classification (GTDB taxonomy): domain Bacteria; phylum Bacteroidota; class Bacteroidia; order Bacteroidales; family Paludibacteraceae; genus UPXZ01. Next base: position 708,414 of record LR026962.1, read on the forward strand.
CCACTCCCGATAGCTATCGGGATGCAAATCCGCGGGAGCGAGGGGAGCAGAGGATTTATTCGACTACTTGACCATGACACATTAAGGGAAAAATAAGAGTTGTATCTTTTTTAATTAACATTAACTCCTTATGACCTGATATTTTAACAATGCTGTCTCCTTTTTCTACATAATCGTAAAAATCCCAATATTGAGATATTTGAAACTGGTCATAATTCCCTTTTTTGTCATACCCTTTAAAAGCAAAATCCCTACTTTTCGATTTTGAAATCACTAAAATATTATAACTTAAAGGAATACACTCTTTTTTTACGTCATCACAAGTAGCAATGCAACTATAAAAAGATATAAGTACGATAAAAATTATTATTAAATTCTTCATATTTTGATATTATTTAAAAATCCAAGTGTAAGTAGGAACTGCAGAAACTCCAACCCCGGAAGTTATGCTAAAGCCATAAGAATTATAAGATGACGGTGTTGTTATATCTACTACCTCGTCCTTTCGGATTTGCACTTTAATTGTAATAAGTTTCGCACCGGTTGCTGTGATTTGTAATCACAGCTTAAATTATTATCAGGATTTTTAATCCGGCAATAAATTCAAAAACAAAAATAAGGAATTTATTTTACATATCCGTGAAAACAGAGTATTTGATGGCTTTAACAGCAAACCACAGATTGCAAATGTGCGTTAGTGGGAGAATTCCGGAACTTTTTAAATGAATCATCTATTTAATAACACGTCAAACGTCAAACGTCAAACACCAAACTTCAAACATTAAACATTAAACATCAAACATCAAACATCAAACACCAAACATTAAACATCAAACATTAAACAACATCTTGCCGCTTTATATCAATTTCATTACCTTTGCAATTAAAGATTTATACCTATGAATTTCCACAATATGTTCAAATACTGCCCGAAATGCGGTTCGAAGCATTTTGTAGTAAATAATGTAAAGTCAAAACAGTGCGAAGATTGCGGCTTTGTGTTTTATTTAAATCCTTCGGCGGCGTGTGCGGCATTTATCAAAAATGAGGAAGGCGAGTTATTGGTTTGTCGTCGCGGAAAAGAACCGGCAAAAGGTACCTTGGATTTACCCGGCGGTTTTATCGATTACAATGAAACGGCAGAGCAAGCTATGGCACGCGAAATAAAAGAAGAAATAAACGGAGATGTTATTAAAACTGCTTACGTGTTCTCATTGCCAAACGATTATATCTATTCCGGAATGAACATTCCCACGATGGATATGTTTTTTGAATGTAAACTGCGAGATTACACCCATTTAAAACCTGCGGACGATGTGGAAGAATGCTTTTTTCTGCCCATACGTGAAATAAATCCCGCACTTTTCGGTTTAAATTCAATAAAGAAAGCGGTGGAGTTCTTTATTTCAGGGATAGAAAATGAAAGAAAAGAAAATTTTATGGCGTAACTGTTTCGAATTTCCTGGCTCTTGAATCTTGGCTCTTGAATCTTGACTTTTGAATCCAACTATATCGAACTGACTTTTGAACTTTTGAACTAATTAAATATGACACGAAAATATCTCTTAACGTTATTGTTTGTCGCGACAGTTGCCATTTCCGTTGCACAACACACATTAATTTTTACAAATACCGATAAACTTTTTTACGAGGGAAAAGAATTATATGAACTTCGAAAATTTCCCGCGTCGTACCGGAGTTTTGAAGAGTACATCAAACAAGCCAAGCAAACCGATGCGGGAATGTTGTTGCAAGCTGAATATTATTTGGCAGCCAATGCCTACGAACTTCGGCAGGCGGATGCAAAAAAACAATTGGAAAGCTATTTGGAAGAACATCCGTACACACCCTACTACGACCGCTTGCAATATATGCTTGGAATGCTCGAATATGAAGGAAAAAAATACGAAAAAGCGCTTGAACATTTTCGTGTAGTGGACGATACGCATTTGAACGACAAAGAACAAGTAGATTATCTTTTCTGTCGTGGTTACGCCAATTTGGAAACAGGAAATTACACCAAAGCGTTGGACATTTTCAAAACACTGAAGGCGATGAACACTGCGAATCATCCCAAAGCGTTGTATTACACGGGTTATACGGAATATAAATTAGGCAATTATGATGCCGCCCTACCCGATTTATTGTTGATAGAAAATCATCCCGATTTTGCCGATGCCGCTCCTTATTACGTTACACAAATTTATTATGCACAGGGAAATTATCCCGAAGTGGACAAACGTGCCGATTATTTGCTTCAGAAATATCCGAACAACATTAACAACGGCGAAATTTATCGCATTGCAGGGGAAAGAGCATTTATAAAAGAGCAGTATGAAAAAGCGGTTTCGAACCTGAAAAATTACGAAAAACTATTTCCTAAAATGCTCCGCAATGATAAATATTATTTGGGAGTAGCCTTATTGAAAACAAATCATCCGCAGGAAGCTCTTAAATATCTGGCAGATGCAACTTCCGAAAAAGATGAACTGAGCGAAAGCGCTTATTTGCAACTGGGAAATGCGTATGTGAAATTAGGGAATAAAATCAATGCCCGGTTGGTTTACGAATCGGCGTTGCAAACCAAATTCAATCCGCAAGTACGCGAAGAAGCGTTATACAATTACGCACTTACCACGTATGAAACTACCACCGCTTTTGGTGAATCGGTAAAAGCGTTCGAGCAGTTTTTAGATGAATTTCCCAATTCAAAACACGTGGAGAACGCTTACGATTATCTTGCCACCGTATATTTGACTACAAAAAATTACTCGGAAGCTTATAAATCTATTTCCAAAATAAAAAATCCCACTCCAAAACTGAAAGATACAAAACAATATCTGGAATATCAATTGGGAACGGAAGCATTTACCAACGGAAATTATTATAAAGCCATTGAATANTTCACCAAAGCGCANCAAACTTCACCGCANGGAAAATATTTGGCTGATGTTTATTATTGGCGNGCCGAAAGCAATTATCGATTAAATAATTTTACCGCTGCCGCTTCCGATTTACACAAATTCTTTTCGCAACCCAAAGTTTCTTCCAATGTAAACTATGTACAGAGTTTATATGCGATGGGATATGCCTATTTTTCGCAAAAAAATTATAACGAAGCGTTAAATTGGTTCTTAAAATATTTGAATGCCGAAAAAAACAAAAAATCATCCACCTATGCCGATGCTTTAAACCGCATTGGCGANGGNTATTTTAATCAACGCAACTTTACGCAAGCTACCGAGTATTACGATAAAGCCGCAGCAATTTCACCTTCCAGCGGCGATTATGGGTTATTCCAGTCGGCATACACAGCGGGATTGCAGAAAAACTATCAACTTAAAGTAGATAAACTCAATCAATTGCTGGAAAAATATCCGCGTTC